>NZ_WXWS01000618.1:0-3249 GCF_009904715.1 Vibrio sp. V42_P2S4T144
CTATTGCTAAGTCCTTGGATAAGCGTTTTGAGCCAGTGGCATACTGTCACAAGGGCATGATTGGAAATGGCCATGCCTCCCGTGTTTGGAAAGGTGTTCCGTGGCGCAACAATTCGAAGACAAATTTCATCGTAAGTTTTATTACTTGCGTCTGTCTGTGACCGACGTATGTAATTTCAAATGTACCTATTGCCTTCCTGATGGCTATAAGCCTTCGGGCAATAAAAACTCGTCTTTTTTATCTCTCCCTGAAATCAAACGGGTCGTAAAAGCATTCGCTGATTGTGGCACGTCAAAAGTGCGCATCACTGGTGGTGAGCCTAGCTTACGCAAAGATTTTACCGACATTATCCATTCAGTAGCGGCGACGCCTGGCATTCAAAAAGTTGCAACGACAACCAATGGCTATCGCATGGCAAAACAAGTCGCAGATTGGCGTGAAGCGGGTTTAACCCACATTAATGTCAGTGTGGATAGCCTTGACCCGCGTATGTTTCATCAAATCACAGGTGAAAATAAGTTTACTGAAGTCATGAATGGTATCGAACGTGCGTTCGAGGTCGGTTATGAGCAAGTAAAAGTTAATGTGGTGTTGATGAAAGATCTGAACCATCACGAGCTGCCAGCGTTTCTTAACTGGATAAAAGATCGTCCAATCCAACTGCGTTTCATTGAGTTGATGCAAACGGGTGAGATGGATGAGCTATTTAATAAGCACCATGTATCCGGAGTGGCAATTCGTAACCAGCTAATTGCAAATGGTTGGTTGCTGAAAGTGCGCTCGCATAATGATGGTCCTGCGCAAGTATTTGTTCATCCTGATTACAAGGGTGAAATAGGTCTTATCATGCCTTATGAAAAAGACTTTTGTGAAAGCTGCAACCGACTGCGCGTTTCTGCGATGGGTAAGCTGCACCTATGTCTGTTTGGAGACCACGGTGTAGAATTGCGTGATCTTTTGGAACGTGATGAGCAAGAGAGTGAGCTTATTGAACGTATCCAGGCGCAGTTACAAACCAAGTCGGTAAGCCATTTCTTGCATGATGGCAATACTGGTATGACGCCACACCTCGCGTCTATCGGCGGCTAACTTCATTCAATTTTTAGAGCGAGTTCACTGATAAGCTGGCTCTAACTTTTTCCGAATCGATACCAAGCGTATCAAAGCTAATTAAGAGAATAGGTGAACAAATGGGTCACGCTGAAAGCAAATTCCAACCTGCAAATATTGCCGTTCTAACGGTATCTGACACTCGTACTGAAGAAAACGATACCTCTGGTCGTTACCTAGCTGAGCATGCTCAAGAAGCGGGTCACAACGTAGTAGACAAGCAAATTGTTATTGATGACATGTATAAGATCCGCGCGATTGTTTCTCAATGGATTGCTGATGAAAGCGTACAAGCGATCATGATTACTGGTGGTACAGGTTTCACCTCACGTGATAGCACGCCAGAAGCACTTAAGCCTCTATTTGATAAAGAAGTTGAAGGTTTTGGTGAGTTGTTCCGTATGGTGTCGTACGAAGAGATCGGTACGTCTACGATTCAGTCTCGTGCGATTGCTGGTTTTGCTAACCACACCGTGATCTTCGCAATGCCAGGTTCAACTGGTGCGTGCCGCACAGGCTGGACAAAAATTATTAAACAGCAGTTGGATGCAAGTCATCGCCCTTGTAACTTCATGCCACACCTATCTGTATAACCTTTCCTAAAAGCGAAGGAAAAACAATGACCCAATTTACACATATCAATGCTTCTGGCGAAGCAAACATGGTTGACGTGTCAGCAAAAACGGAGACGGTTCGTGAAGCTCGTGCTGAAGCATTTGTTCACATGGCCCCAGAAACACTTCAACTGATTGTCTCTGGCCAGCACCACAAAGGTGATGTATTTGCGACGGCTCGTATTGCTGGTATTCAAGCTGCGAAGAAAACCTGGGATTTGATTCCACTTTGTCATCCGCTACTACTCTCTAAAGTTGAAGTTCAACTGGAAGCTATCGAAGCAGAAAACAAAGTTCGCATCGAATCAGTATGTAAACTTGCGGGTAAAACTGGTGTGGAAATGGAAGCGCTCACGGCAGCTTCCGTTGCTGCTCTAACGATTTACGATATGTGTAAAGCAGTACAAAAAGACATGGTCATTGGTCAAGTTCGTCTACTAGAGAAAACGGGTGGTAAATCTGGTCACTTTAAGGTGGAATCATGATTAAAGTACTTTTCTTTGCTCAAACTCGCGAGCTGATTGGCATCGACAGTGTCGAGTTAGACGGGCCGTTTGAAACGGTTGAATCAATTCGTGCACATCTAGTGGAAGAAGGCACTAAGAAAGATGGCAAGTGGGATTTAGCGCTCGAGCCAGGAAAGCTACTTGCTGCAGTGAACCAATCCATCGTCCCTCTGGATACACAAGTAAAAGCAGGTGACGAAGTTGCGTTTTTCCCGCCGGTAACTGGGGGTTAAGATGGATTCTCGTGTTTCTGTACAAATTGAAGACTTTTCGGTTGAGCAAGAATATCAACGTCTATCTGAAGGGGCGGCTGCCGGTGCTGTCGTTACATTCGTTGGTAAAGTTCGAGATATGAACCTTGGGGATAATGTCATTGGTTTACATCTAGAGCACTATCCGGGGATGACAGAGAAGAGCTTGAGCGACATTTGTGATCAAGCTGAGTCTCGCTGGCCACTATTAGGTGTACGCGTGATTCATCGCGTCGGAGACATGGATAGCGGTGATCAAATTGTATTTGTGGGCGTTTCCAGTGCGCACCGCGGCGCGGCATTTGATGCGTGCGAGTTCATCATGGATTATCTGAAAACCCAAGCTCCATTTTGGAAAAAAGAGCGTACGACGAATGAAGATCGTTGGGTTGAGTCGCGCGACACCGATCATCAAGCTGCACAGCGTTGGGAAAAATAGAACTAACCCGCATTCTAGTGAAAAAAGCTAAGTGCTAATGGTACTTAGCTTTTTTTGTATTTATCTTCATTGTATTGCTCACTTTGTTTCAATATTTCCTATCTTTTGTCTGGTGATATTCTTCACAATAAAAGTTTTTTGCCCAATATATAAA
Organism: Vibrio sp. V42_P2S4T144; assembly: GCF_009904715.1. Lineage (NCBI taxonomy): Bacteria > Pseudomonadati > Pseudomonadota > Gammaproteobacteria > Vibrionales > Vibrionaceae > Vibrio > Vibrio sp. V42_P2S4T144. The sequence goes on from NZ_WXWS01000618.1 coordinate 3,076, forward strand.
CAATTATTTGTTAGACTTGATTTGTCATAAATGTTAAATGATGTGTAAATATCTAGCATAAGATGCTAGTAAATGGTTTAAACTCAGATTAATCGAAAGTTTCGCCTGTTAAATGTCGCTTCTGGTCTTTATTTGGCTGGTGAATGCTTTGGGGTTAGAGTTTACTGCTAGATA
>NZ_WXWS01000159.1:0-3236 GCF_009904715.1 Vibrio sp. V42_P2S4T144
GATTGAATGCGCCATTGACTAGCGATTGAAGTTCATGTTGGGGATATTAGTCTTGGTCAGGAACGTTTCAGCCAGATTTAGCGAAACTGGGATCACACAAACTGTGATCATCTCTAGAATGAATCTGGACAGAAGTACGTTAGAATACATACCCTAAAGTAGCCATAGATTTATTCAACCACTGCCTGAAAATGAGCCAGCCGCTCCCATTAATCAGAATGATAAAATGCCCAATAGAGATACATGAAAAAGCCAACTGTAATCACAGTTGGCTCAGTATTTCCCCTTGAACTTTTAAGCCTTATATTGACTAGAGCGTTAGTTCGGAAAGTGTTTATTTAAGAAGTCCAAAACATGAGTAACGTACTTCTCGGTATCAAAGACAGGTGCACTGTGTCCTACACCTTCTTCAATGAAAAGTTGGTTGGTAACTCCATGCTCATCAAGCTTAGCCTTAAGTATCTCACTTTGAGATAGAGGCACTCGCTTATCCAAGGTGCCGTGTAACTGTATATATGGTGGAGTATTTTCATTCACATAACTCGTCGTTGATGCTTTCTTGGCAAGCTTTGGAATATTGTTTGGAATATCTCCTAAGAAACGAGATACAGACGATTTTTTGCTGGTTTTCTTGCCACCTTTATTACTTAACTCAAGTAAATCGGTAGGGCCAAAAAAGCTTACTACGGCTGAGACCTTGTACTTTGGTGGCTCATAGAAATCTACTTGGTTGTATGCCGAGTTAGTCGCACCAATAAAGCCAGCGAGGTGCCCGCCAGCAGAGCGTCCCATTATCACAACATTGTCCGCTTTAATACCGAGCTTTTCAGCATTGTCGTACAAATAGTTCAGTGCATCATTAATGTCTTGTACTGGTTGAGGAAAGATCGCTTCTCCACTTAAACGATAATCAACTGAAGCTAGCGCATAACCTTCATTCAACACAGACTGAAGTAATAATGGGTTCTTTTCTGGGATGGCGTCTTTGCTCCCACGTTTCCATGCACCACCATGTACCCAGACTAATAACGGGTACTGAGTATTTGATTCAACCGAAGGAGTATAAAGATCGAGTTTAATCTCTCTTTCACCTACAGTTTTGAACAAGATATCCTTCTCTACATTGAACTCCCCAGCCAAACAGACAAAGGGCATAAGTAGCACAGAGGTCATCGCAGACTTAATTTTCGTATTCATTGTTTTGTTATTCGCTTAAAAAAGTGAGTAGATTAGAAAGTCGCTTCAGCAGCTAACCAGTAGCGTCGGCCATCTTCAATGTAGCCAAACTCTTCCTCTGTGGTTTGCTCATCGAACAAGTTATAAACCGCTGCCATTAACTTCACATTCTTAGTTACACGCCAGTTCACACCGAGATCAACGTAAGTAATAGAAGGTGCCAAAGTTCTTGTGCTATCACTAGTAATGTTGTTTTTCTCTTTGCCTTGATAGTTCATACGGGCCCATGAAGCAACATCATCACGCACTGCCCAATCACCATTAAGTGAGAAGATATGTTCAGGTGCTTGTACAAGAGGCAAGCCATCATCATCGTCATTAGTGCTCTTTTCACTACGAGTATACGAGTAGGTCGCACTTAGTGTAATTGACTCTGTAATACCCTTAGATACGGAACTTTCTGCACCATAGCTGATCGCATCATCAATGTTGACGTAAGTGCGGTCGCAACTTCTACTATCAGTACAAGTCGGATCGACAAACTCACTTTCGATCTTGTCTTTGAAGTCGCTGTAAAACAAAGTAATGTTTGCAGAAAGGTCTCGCTCATTAACGTAATACAGTCCCATCTCTGTATTGATGGAGGTTTCTGCTGTTAAGTCTGGATTACCGTAAATAGAACAACGTCCTCTACAGCTCTCTTGAACCCACTCTTCGTCCATTTGTGTCAAACTAGGTGCTCGATAACCCGTAGACACACCACCTTTTAGCGTCCAACTAGGGTCAATAGACCAGACCCCGTAAGCTCTTGGGCTAAATTGCCCGTCAAAGATCTCATTGTCGTCGTAACGTAAACCAAGGGTGAGAGCGAATGTATCCGTGAGATACCACTCGTCCTCAGCAAATACTGCCCATTGCTTGTTTTTAGAGGTCAATGACAGTTTATTATCAGTCAGATCCTTTTGCTCGAAAGATGCGCCCAGTGTTAAGTAGTGAGCATTAAGAGGCAGACCCCATTGCGTATTAATTTGACTATTCTCGACTTCTTTATCTGCACCGATATTTTTTACTGTTTCATTACTGATAAATGAAGAACTTGTACCCCAAGAGTAGTTTCCGTCGTGGCTAAAACCAATAGATTGGCGTTCATATTCTCGTACTGCAACTTGAGACTCTCGCTCCACTGATTTACCTAGAGTGGTCTCTCGCTCTTGGTTATGATTGGTGAACTCCAGAGTAAAAGTGTCATCCGAGGTAGGTGTGAGGTACAAAGAAGCTCGATAGTTGTCGAGTGTCTTACCTGCATAACCACCTTCAATTTCATCTTCTTTTCTTTCCTGATACAGTCCAGTCAAAGAAGTACTCAACAGACCATCAATGACAGGGCCAGCAAGGTAAAGCTGCCCTTGATAGCTATTGCCAGATTTTGAATTTTCTTGAAGCGTCGTTTCTGCACGCAAGCTTCCGTGCCACTCTTGATAATTTTTACGCGTAATAATATTAATCACACCACCCAAAGCATCAGACCCATAAAGGGTTGACATAGGGCCACGTACAACTTCAATACGTTCAATTGCACTCAACGGGGGAAGCCAGTCTTGTTCAGTAAACGTACTACCATTAGTTTGAGTTTCTCGACCAGACTGCTTCCTGCCATCAACAAGAATGGCCGTATATTGAGCAGGCATACCTCGAATTGAGATATCTTGGCCATCACCACCTCCTGTAACGGTTACACCAGGTATATCACTTAAAGCATCAGTCAAATCTTTATATGAGCGATTTTCAAGTTGCTCTCGGGTGAGAACACTTATTGTTGCTGGCGCTTCTGTGACATTCTGTTCGTAACCAGAGGCTGTAACCACTACGGTTTCCATTGCTGTTGTATTGATACCAGTCTCAGGTAACTGGTCATTTGCAACAACGACCATAGGTACAGTAATACAAGCAGAAACAACTGATGTAGAAAATAGAGAGTATGTGAAAAGAGGCTTCATATTGAATAGGCTTAAAATGTAATTGCAATTAATAATTATTATCAATTAAACCTGATTAACATA
>NZ_WXWS01000001.1:0-3151 GCF_009904715.1 Vibrio sp. V42_P2S4T144
CCATATCGGTGCGCCCTTTTCACAAATTTAAAGCAACGGCAGAGAAGTTACCCAAAACTGTGCATTAAATGTTCAAAAAGTCTTTCCACTGTTCGATAAGTGCCATGAAATCCTCTATCCCACAACTTGCTGTACTTTCTGCATTGTAGAAGTCGAACTCACTTTCCATCTCGACATCATATTCATGGGCTAATGCGTTTTCTTGTACAAGAACTTCGTCGCCCTGAATCATCAAGCTAATTTCCGTGCCTGTAAGGTTATGCTCCTGAGAAGGCGCTGAAAATGACCGCTCAATTAGCTTTTCAACCTGTGCAATCTTCATCGGATCTTTACCAATTTCTTCTTGCAACCAGCGCCCTACAATCTCATGTCCCATGCTACATTTTACGTAGTACTCGCCCATCAACGTGTTACGAATGAATTCAAATTCCACCGAGATTGCCTATTTCGTATCAATTTGGTGCGAGTATAGCGAATTGCTCCCATAAAAAAAGCACCTCATGTGAGGTGCTTTTGAATTGTGCATTTCTGATTATGCCGGTTCTTGGAAGATCACTTCGTCCGCTTTCTTGGTGTATTGATCCATTTTATGGAAGTTCAAGTAGCGGTACGTATCCGTTGCCGTAGCGTCGATTTGCTTCGCGTATTCTAGGTATTCTTCTTTGGTTGGAATCTTACCTAGGATTGCACCTACTGCAGCTAGCTCAGCTGACGATAGGTAAACATTCGCACCAGTACCCAGACGGTTCGGGAAGTTACGCGTTGAAGTCGACATTACTGTTGATTTATCTGCAACACGCGCTTGGTTACCCATACAAAGTGAACACCCTGGCGTTTCAATACGAACCCCTGCACGTCCGAAGATACCGTAGTAGCCTTCTTCAATCAGTTGGTCTTTATCCATCTTTGTTGGTGGCGCTACCCAAAGGCGCGTCGCTAACTGGCCATTGAACTTATCAAGCAATTTACCTGCTGCGCGGAAGTGACCGATGTTCGTCATACAAGAACCGATGAACACTTCATCAATCGCTGTGCCTTGTACTTCAGACAACAAACGAGCGTCATCTGGGTCATTCGGTGCACATAGTACTGGCTCATTGATTTCAGCCATATCGATTTCAATCACATGTGCGTATTCAGCGTCTTTATCTGCTTGCATCAGCTCAGGGTTTGCTAGCCACTCTTGCATTGCAGTAATACGGCGCTCGATAGTACGGCGATCACCGTAGCCTTCAGAGATCATCCACTTCAGCATCACGATGTTAGAGTTTAAGTACTCTTCGATCGACTCTTGAGACAATTTCACAGTACAACCTGCCGCCGAACGCTCTGCAGATGCATCAGAAAGCTCAAATGCTTGCTCAACCGTTAGCGTTTCTAAGCCTTCAATCTCAAGGATACGGCCAGAAAATTCGTTGATCTTGCCCGCTTTTTCTACCGTTAGTAGACCTTGCTGAATCGCGTAGTAAGGGATGGCATGAACAAGATCACGCAGTGTAATACCCGGTTGCATCTCACCTTTAAAACGAACCAAGATTGACTCTGGCATGTCTAGCGGCATAACGCCTGTCGCAGCTGCAAAGGCAACCAAGCCCGAGCCGGCTGGGAATGAAATACCCAGAGGGAAACGAGTATGTGAGTCACCACCCGTACCGACAGTATCCGGTAGTAGCATACGGTTTAGCCATGAGTGGATAATACCGTCACCAGGACGAAGAGATACACCACCGCGGTTCATAATAAAGTCCGGAAGTGTATGGTGAGTGTTAACGTCTACTGGTTTTGGATAAGCCGATGTGTGACAGAAAGACTGCATGACAAGATCAGCAGAGAAGCCGAGACACGCCAAGTCTTTAAGTTCATCACGAGTCATAGGGCCAGTAGTATCTTGCGAACCTACTGTCGTCATTTTCGGCTCACAGTAGGTTCCAGGACGGATGCCTTCTACGCCACATGCTTTACCAACCATTTTCTGTGCAAGCGTGTAACCCTTGCCAGAATCTGCGATTTCACCTGGTTTGCGGAATACGTCCGAAGGCTCAAGACCTAGCGATTGACGCGCTTTGTCTGTCAAACCACGACCGATGATCAATGGGATACGACCACCAGCACGAACTTCATCAATCAGTACTTCTGTTTTTAGCGAGAACTCAGCTAGAACCTCACCAGTTTCGTGGTTGCAAACTTTACCTTCATATGGGTAAACATCGATAACATCGCCCATGTTGAGCTTAGTTACGTCAACTTCGATTGGTAGTGCGCCAGCATCTTCCATTGTGTTAAAGAAGATAGGGGCAATTTTGCCACCAAGCACATACCCACCAGCTCGTTTGTTTGGAACGTAAGGGATATCATCACCCATAAACCAAAGCACTGAGTTGGTTGCAGATTTACGTGAAGAGCCAGTACCAACAACATCACCAACGTAAACCAATTGATGGCCTTTGTCTTTTAACTCTTCAATTTGCTTGATCGGGCCAATAGTACCCGGTCGATCAGGGTTTATTCCTTCACGCTCGTTTTTAAGCATCGCCAGTGCGTGTACTGGGATATCAGGGCGAGACCAAGCGTCAGGTGCAGGTGAAAGGTCATCCGTGTTCGTTTCACCTGTTACTTTAAATACGGTTAGAGTGACTTTTTCTTCAAGCTTAGGCTTAGAAAGGAACCACTCAGCATCAGCCCATGATTGAAGTACTTTCTGTGCATGCGCATTGCCTGCTTTCGCTTTCTCTTCTACGTCATAGAAAGCATCAAACATCAGCAGCGTATGAGACAGCGCTTTTACTGCGATCTCTGCCAGTGCTTCATCATCCAATAGCTCAACTAGCGGTTCGATGTTGTAACCACCTTGCATAGTGCCTAGCAGTTCAGCCGCTTTTTCACGACTCACTAATGGTGATTTAACTTCACCTTTTGCTACTGCTGTTAGGAAACCCGCTTTTACATAAGCAGCTTCATCAACACCTGGAGGGATACGGTTTTCAAGTAGGTCAAGAATGACTTTTTCTTCACCTTGCGGGGGATTTTTCAGAAGTTCTACAAGTCCAGCAACTTGTTCTGCGTCTAGCGGTTTAGGAACAACTCCTTCAGCAGCACGCTCTTCGACGTGTTTACGGTAGGCTTCAAGCACGACTTTTTCCTCTCATTGCGG
>NZ_WXWS01000047.1:0-3148 GCF_009904715.1 Vibrio sp. V42_P2S4T144
ATATAACCATAAGTTATTGCTAGGTGGTAACTATTTGTTAATTAAGAAGAAATAGGATTATCCTGTTAGTTTGTAGAGATTCGTAAAGTAGATTTAGATCACTGAAGAGCCTTATTTTTATTGCGTAGTAGAAGAGGGGATGGAAATGAAAAACAATAAGATGCTCGCTTGTTTTACGGTCCTAAAGCAATACTAAAGTCGTTATGTATTGCTTGTAATTATTTGTATAACCAGTGATTTAGTGTCTATATTGATTTAGGTTGTACATTATAAATATAAGGATATCTATGAGTCAGTGGGCAGGCCGGTTTCGCATTTTATTGCTGGTCAACGTTGTTGTCAGTTTTATGGCTTTTTCTCAAGAGTTATTCACAGAGAAACCAAATATTCCTTCAGGCTTAAATCCAGAATATGCTGGCACACAAGCTTGTATAGATTGCCACCAAAACGAAGTGGAGGCCTGGAAAGGGTCACATCACGATATGGCCATGAAGCATGCAAGTACAACCTCTGTACGTGGTGATTTTGATAACCATGTTGTAACGCACAAAGGAATGCCTAATCGTTTTTTTAAAAAAGGCGACGAATTTTGGGTCAATATTCAAGGTGCTGACGGGCAATGGCATGACTATAAGATCAGCTATACATTTGGCTGGGAGCCATTACAGCAGTACATGGTCGAGTTTGAAGATGGCCGCGTGCAGCTTATTCCTTTTGCTTGGGACACAAGAGCTAAAGTTGAAGGGGGACAGCGTTGGTTTCATCTTTATCCAGAAACGACAACAACGGATGAGTTCTATTGGACCAATACCGGGCAAAATTGGAACTTCATGTGTGCTGATTGCCATTCAACGAACCTAAAGAAGAATTACGACGCTGACAAAAACACTTACAACAGCTCATGGTCAGAGATTAATGTGGGATGCGAAGCATGCCATGGTCCCGCTAGTCAGCACATAGAACTGGCCAAGAAATACAAAAATGCTGGCACTTCTTTTGAGCATGACAGCCATTATGGCTTTGATCGAAATTTGTCTAAAGCAGTGTCGGATTGGGTGTTTGAGGAAGGCCATAGTACGTTACAGCCGAAATCAATTGAAGCAACCAATCAAGTGCAAACATGCGCTCAATGCCATAGTCGCCGAACCCAGTTAAATGAAACAGGTGATCATGTTAAAGGTTCCTTTTTTGATAAATATCGCTTAAGTCTTATAACACCTGAACTCTACTATCATGATGGACAGATTTACGACGAAGATTATGTTTATGGTTCGTTTCTTCAATCTGAAATGGCGGAGAAGGGGGTCACGTGCACTAATTGCCATGATCCACACACGGCAGAATTAACGATCCCAGAAGAGGCAGTATGTTCGCAATGCCATATTGCATCGGAATATACACCTGAAAAGCATACCTTTCATAAGGTTGGATCTGAAGCATCGCAATGTACGACTTGTCACATGCCAGAAACAACTTACATGCAAGTCGATCCTCGTAGAGACCACAGTTGGCATATTCCACGACCGGATTTGAGCAAACATATTGGAACGCCCAATGTTTGCATGTCATGCCATGAAGATAAAAGCAATCAATGGGCCGATGAACAGATAGCAGAATGGTACCCTAATTCGAAGTATCGTAATCAACAACATTTTGCTGTCGCATTTTATGCGGATTCAATTGGTCATCAAGGAGCAGCAAATGCGTTGGCATACTCTGCTCAGGATTCGTCTTTAAAAGACATTATTCGCGCCTCAGCCCTGGAGAGAATGGGGGGCAACACTGACCAAAATACAACAGTATCTTTGGCTAGGGCCGTTAAGAATGAGAATGAAATGGTTCGATTAGGGGCAATTTCAGGCTCGTCTGGTTATGAATTTCATGATCGGTGGCGGATTCTAGAGCCATTGCTTGGTGACCCGGTGCTTTCAGTGAGAGCGGAAGCTGCCTCGGTGCTGGTAGCGAACTACGCACAAATGACCCCTTTACAAAAAGATATCATTAAATCGCCTTTAGAAGAGTACATGGAAATTCAAGAGTTTAATGCCGATCGTGGTTTCGGAAGAACCAATTTGGCGAATGTGTACCGCAGCTTAGGTGAAATCGACAAAGCGGCCGAGCTGTATAAACAAGCGATCAGCATCGAACCCTATTTCGAAAATAGCTACGTTAACCTAGCAGATTTGTATCGTCACCTAGGTAAAGAAGAAGCTGCGCTCACGGTGCTACAACAAGGGATGAAAGCTCAACCTAAATCCAGCACGTTACCATACAGCGCAGGTCTTTCTTTGTTGCGTCAACGCAAAGCTGATGATGCGAAAAAGCTACTTAGACGCGCCGCAGAAATTGGTGAAACTAATGCTCATTATTGGTACGTGTACGGTCTAGCTCTAGAAAAAAGCGATGTTCTAGAAGCCAGTAAAGCGTTGCAAACAGCATTTGACGTCGGTGGCAATCCACAGCACTTGTATGCTCAATGCGAGGTTCTAGCGAGAAATCATAAAAAAGGTGCTGTCGCTTTTGCTTTCGATAGGTGCATACAAGAGCTTAGTCACTATGCACCTAAACAAGCTATTGATCAGCTTAAAGCCTCTATTGTTGGGGTCAATAGGAGCTAATTACCAAAAGTGGAGCTTTTATCGCTCCACTTTTTTCTTACTTAGTTTAATCAGCGTCTTTCGCTAATCTCAGCCCCATATCGGACATGATGACTGACTGGCTAGCAAAATCGCGACGATAGTTTTCGGATTCGTCAGCATCATAGGCAAAGCTACCACCTCGTACAGACTTGTGTGCCAGGCTTTCTTTTTCATCTTTTGCGTTTACCGGATTATCACTTGGTGCTGATTTGTAATAGCCTTCATCAAACGCATCAATAACAAACTCACCAACATTACCCGTCATATCGTATAAGCCAAGCTCATTCGGTTTTTTCTGACCTACCTTGTGTGCCTTATTGTTTGAGTTACTGGCATACCAGGCAACGTCGTTAATATCATCAGACCCCGCGTAAGTGAATCCTTGACTTAGATTCCCCCCTTTCGCTGCAAACTCCCATTCTGCTTCGGTGGGTAAACGATAGTGCTCTCCCGTTTTTTTATTCAATTTCTTTATAAAATAATTGGCTTGTTGCCAGCTAATGTTATTC
>NZ_WXWS01000075.1:0-3147 GCF_009904715.1 Vibrio sp. V42_P2S4T144
AAAGTATTCATGTGTATCTGATGGCACAAAAATTAACGTAGGTAACATTTGTAATGAAAATATTAGTAACTGGAGGAGCAGGCTTCATTGGGTCAGCCGTTGTCCGACATATCATTCGTGACACCCAAGATACCGTCATCAATTTAGATAAACTGACCTACGCAGGGAATCTAGAATCACTGGTTGATGTCTCAGAGAGTGAACGTTACTACTTTGAGCAAGTAGATATCTGTGACCGAGCTGAACTAGATCGCGTGTTTTCAGAGCATCAACCCGATAGGGTGATGCATTTAGCGGCTGAGTCTCATGTCGATCGTTCTATTGATGGTCCTGCTGCTTTTATTGAGACCAACGTGATGGGCACTTACCATCTGCTCGAAGCGGCCCGTCAATATTGGTCGGGCTTAGATGAAGCGCGCCAATCGGCATTCCGTTTTCATCATATTTCTACGGATGAAGTGTATGGCGATCTAGAGGGAACGGATGATTTGTTCACCGAAACCACCTCATACGCGCCGAGCAGCCCATATTCTGCATCTAAAGCTTCGAGCGATCACCTAGTTCGCGCTTGGCAGCGTACTTATGGTTTACCGACACTTGTCACCAATTGCTCCAACAACTATGGCCCGTACCACTTCCCAGAGAAGTTGATCCCTCTGATGATTTTAAATGCCCTCGATGGCAAGCCGTTGCCTGTGTACGGTGATGGTATGCAAATCCGAGATTGGCTGTTTGTGGAAGACCATGCTCGCGCGCTGTACAAAGTGGTCAACGAAGGTGAAGTCGGTGAAACCTACAACATTGGTGGCCATAACGAAAAAGCAAACATCGAAGTGGTGAAAACCATTTGTGCTTTGCTTGAAGAGCTGCGACCAAACAAACCTGCAGGTGTTGAGTCTTATGAATCTTTGATCACTTATGTCAAAGATCGCCCCGGTCATGATGTGCGCTACGCAATTGATGCGACCAAGATTGCTCAAGAGCTTAACTGGAGGCCAGAAGAAACCTTTGAAAGCGGCATTCGTAAAACCGTGGAATGGTACCTCAATAATCCGCAATGGTGGCAACGCGTGCTTGATGGTTCATACAGTTTAGAGCGATTAGGAGCGGGCGAATAATGAAAGGCATTATTTTAGCAGGTGGCTCGGGCACTCGCCTTTACCCTATTACACGCGGTGTTTCTAAGCAGTTACTGCCGGTTTATGACAAACCAATGATTTACTACCCGTTGTCAGTACTGATGCTTGCGGGCATTCGTGAAATATTGATCATCACCACGCCAGAAGACCAGGAAGGATTTCAGCGCCTATTGGGTGATGGCTCAGAGTTTGGCATTGAGTTGCAATACGCGATTCAACCAAGTCCAGACGGCTTAGCTCAAGCCTTCATCATTGGTGAAGAATTCATTGGCGATGACTCAGTATGTTTGGTGCTGGGTGACAACATCTTTTATGGGCAAGGGTTCACTCCAAAGTTAAAGAAAGCGGTTGAGACGGCAGAGAGTGGCAATGGGGCTACGGTGTTTGGCTACCAAGTGAAAGACCCTGAGCGCTTTGGTGTGGTTGAGTTTGACGCCGACAGAAAAGCTATCTCTATTGAAGAAAAACCAGCTAAGCCAAAGAGCCACTATGCTGTGACGGGGCTGTACTTCTTTGACAACCAAGTCGTGAGTAGAGCTAAGCAAGTCGAACCATCAGAGCGAGGTGAGCTGGAAATTACCACATTAAATCAAATGTACCTAACAGCAAACGAGCTCAATGTTGAAATGTTAGGGCGTGGTTTTGCCTGGTTAGACACAGGTACTTACGAAAGCTTGCTCGAAGCTGCTCAATTTGTTTCGACGATAGAGAAACGACAAGGTTATAAGATTGCATGTTTGGAAGAAATTGCCTTTAACAATGGTTGGATTAGCAAACAGAAGTTAATGGCGGCAGCTGATGCCCTTAAGAAGAACAATTATGGTATCTACCTATCAAGCATTGTGAGCGAAGATGACAATTAAACTTAACAGTCCATTAGCCCCAGACTTAACTAAGCTTTCTAACTATTTATCTCAAGTAAATGAGAGTGGTTGGTATACTAACTTTGGGCCATTGCATGAAAAGCTTACTAGACGACTTGAAACGTTTTTGGGTGTTAAAAACTTATTGTTAGTTTCTAATGGTACGCTGGCACTTCAGGTGGCATGTAAAGTTTTAGGAATTGAATCCGCGATCTCTACACCATTTAGCTTTGTTGCAACTTCATCAGCGTTGATGTGGCAAGGTATTGATGTGAGCTATTGCGATATCGATTCAAAATCTTATAACTTATCTCCAGATGCTTTGAAAGCAGCTCTTGAAGCAAATTCTCAAGTAGATGGTGTTGTTGCAACACATGTATATGGAAATCCTTGTGAAGTTGAGAGTTTCAAAGAAATTGCAGAGCAATATAAGGTCAAAGTTCTATACGACGCTGCTCATGCATTTGGAGTTAAGGTTGGTCAGGAGTCTCTCTTAAACTTTGGCGATGCTAGTACATTGAGTTTTCATGCCACTAAGATATTCCATACAGTCGAAGGTGGTGCAATTGTATTCAAGCGGCATGAAGATTATTTACGTGCGAAAGAGTTCATTAACTTTGGTCTTCAAGCGAATGGACAATTAGGCGAGCCAGGTATTAATGCAAAGTTGAATGAGTACCAATGCGCAGTAGGATTAACACTACTTGATCAGATTGAAGAGGTAATTGAGCATCGATCCAACCTGTTTAGTTTGTACCGGACGCTTTTAGAACCTTATGTTGAATTACCTCTTTGGCTACCCGAAGCGTCGTATAACGGTGCTTACATGCCAATTTTCGTTAGAGATAAAGACAAGCAGGAAAGACTACTTGATGCTTTGTCTGAGCATGATATTGAACATCGACGATATTTTACACCATCTTTAGATGTTGCTTACCCTGATAATCTGAGCTTTGGATGCCCTATAAGTCAGAAGATATCAAAAGGAATTATTTGTCTACCGCTACATGCCAGTATGTCTTCAAATGATGTTGAAGCAGTATGTAAAGTTATAGAATTGATATTAAATTAACCATGTGAGAGTTCTTATAGTATGAAAATTGCTATTATGCAGCCTTATTTTTTACCATATATTGGCTACTGGC
>NZ_WXWS01000510.1:0-3140 GCF_009904715.1 Vibrio sp. V42_P2S4T144
AAAAGCAAACACCGCTTCTGGTGTTCTATTTGGATATCGATAACTTCAAAAACATTAATGACTCACTTGGTCACCATATTGGCGATAAAGTGATTCAAGAGGTATCGGCCCGTCTTAAACGGTTACTGCCAAACCAAGCGATTATTGGTCATTTGGGTGGCGATGAGTTTGGTGTCATTCTGCCGGAGCCAGAAAATACCCGCATGGCTGAAATTTTGTCCGATCGCATTATCTCGTTGATCAACCAGCCTTTCGATTTACACCACTTCAGCAAACGCCTTGCCTGTTCAATTGGTAGCGTTCGATACCCTGAAGACGGACAAGATGCGCGAATCCTACTACAAAATGCCGATACTGCGATGTATGAAGCCAAAGATCGTGGTAGAAATCGTCTGATCAAATTTAACGATCAAATGAACAAAGAAGCGCGTATGCGTTTGTGGCTTGAAATCGAACTGCAAAAAGCATTGCAGCAGAACGGTTTGGAAGTGTGGTATCAACCTAAGGTTAACGCGCGAGACTTCAGTATCAACGGCGCAGAAGCGCTCGTTCGTTGGAAGCATCCTGTCGAAGGGTACATTAGTCCTGGCTCATTCATTCCTGTCGCCGAACGCGCTGGGTTAATCGAACACCTTGGACGTGTCGTGATGCGTGATGTTTTCAATACGGTAAAACGTTGGAAGCAACAAGGCATACTGCCAGGCCGTGTCGCCATCAACCTCTCTCCCGAGCAATTTGGCAACCCACAGCTGATCGACTTTATGGAAAAGCTGCTTCGCACTACCGAGCTTGATCCAAGCTGTATTACCTTCGAGCTAACCGAAAGTGCCGTGATGAGTGATAGCGAACATACACTGCAAATGTTGAATGCGATTAAAAAGCTTGGCTTCGCTCTCTCTATCGATGACTTTGGTACCGGCTACTCTTCTCTTTCCTACTTAGCGCGTTTCCCTATTGACGAGCTAAAAATCGACCGCGCTTTTATTAATGATATCGACACACTACCGAAACAAGTCACTGTGATTGAAAACATCATTAATCTGGGTAAGTCGCTCGACTTAACTGTCGTTGCCGAGGGGGTGGAAACCCACCAGCAAGCTACTTTGCTCTCTAACCTTCAATGTAATGCGATTCAAGGATTCCATTTTTATCGCCCGCAGCCAAAACATGAAATTGAAGAGCTGTTTGTACAGAATCGTCGTCACAAGAACTAACCCCGACCCGATACCCTTACTCGCAAGGGGTAAATATCGACTTTATTGAGCTAAACCTAACTTAGGTCAATTTCGCTATTCATAATTCTTCATAAAATGCGGACACCTTTTTATTCTCAATGATTGTGAGCATATGGAACTCTTGTGTCCCGCGGGTAACCTACCTGCGTTAAAAACTGCGATTGATTGCGGTGCCGATGCCGTCTACATTGGTTTCAAAGATGATACCAACGCCCGTCACTTTGCTGGCCTCAACTTTAACGGCAAGAAATTAGAAAAAGCGGTGCAATACGTTCATGACCGCAATAAAAAAATTCATGTCGCGTTGAATACCTTCGCTCATCCCAATGGCTTCGAGCGCTGGACGAACGCAGTAGACAATGCAGCGGCACTGGGTGTAGACGCGCTGATTGTTGCAGACATTGCAGTGCTGGAGTACGCGGCTCGCAAATATCCCGATCTGGAACTACACCTTTCAGTGCAAGCATCAGCGACCAACGTCGCAGCCATTGATTTTTACAAACAAAACTTCAACGTAAAACGGGTAGTATTACCTCGCGTTTTATCGATTCATCAGGTCAAACAGCTTTCACGCAACATCACTAGCGATGTCGAGTTAGAAGTCTTTGCTTTTGGTAGCCTTTGCATCATGTCTGAAGGTCGCTGCTACCTATCGTCATATATGACAGGCGAGTCTCCAAACACTGTGGGAGCATGCTCTCCAGCTAAGTACGTTCGCTGGCAAGAAACAGAAAATGGCCTGGAATCCCGCCTTAACGACATTTTGATCGATCGCTACAGCGCCGGTGAAAATGCGGGCTACCCTACCTTGTGTAAAGGTCGTTTCGAAGCAGAAATCGAAGGCGAGAAAAAACGCTACCACGCACTGGAAGAACCAACCAGTTTGAACACCCTCTCTATGCTGCCAGAACTATTTGCTGCAAATGTGGCGTCTGTAAAAATTGAAGGTCGCCAACGTAGCCCAGCTTACGTAGAACAAGTCACTCGAACATGGCGAGCCGCGATTGACCGTTACCAAGCAAACCCAGAAGCTTATCAAGTCGAAGCGGCTTGGGATGCCGCATTGGCAAACGTGTCTGAAGGTACGCAGACCACACTTGGCGCTTATCACCGCAAATGGCAGTAGAGGTTAAGATGGATAATTCAATGAAATACGCGCTTGGCCCGCTGTTGTACTTCTGGCCAAAACAAGACATCGAAGCGTTTTATGAACAAGCGAAATCAAGCTCCGCGGACATCATCTATCTTGGGGAAACCGTATGTTCAAAACGTCGAGAAATGAAGCCTTCGCATTGGCTTGAAATCGCAAAAGAGCTGTCTGCATCTGGCAAGCAAGTGGTGCTATCAACAATGGCACTACTAGAAGCTCCGAGTGAAGTAAACATAATGAAGAAGTACATCGACAACGGTGACTTCGCGATTGAAGCAAATGACGTATCTGCTGTTCAATTGGCATCAGAGCATAAAGTGCCTTTCGTCGTTGGCCCTGCAATCAATACTTATAACGCACACACGCTCAACTTATTTTTAAAGCAAGGTATGATGCGTTGGTGCATGCCTGTCGAGCTATCTCGCGAATGGTTAAACGATACTTTAATTCAGTGTCACGAGCTTGGTATTCGTAACAAGTTTGAAGTTGAGGTATTTAGCCACGGTTATTTGCCTTTAGCGTATTCCGCTCGCTGTTTCACAGCCCGAGCTGAAAACCGAGCGAAAGACGATTGCGAAACCTGCTGTATCAAATACCCCACGGGTATCCAGGTCAGCAGCCAAGAAGGGCAAGAAGTCTTTAACCTTAACGGCATTCAAACACAGTCAGGGTATTGCTACAACCTCATAAATGACTTACCAAGTATGAAAGGGCTGGTTGATGTGGTCCGGTTAAGCCCTCTTGGTATGGACATT
>NZ_WXWS01000223.1:0-3140 GCF_009904715.1 Vibrio sp. V42_P2S4T144
TTCTATTCTTGACATTCCCCTGACATAACTTTCCACTTGGACAATAAAATTCCAAACACAGATCACACTAATTCACATTTCTTCCACATTTTCTGGGACAGGTGAGCAAGATGAAAACACAAATAGTAAAAGAAGCCGAGTCAGCCCCAAGCAACGTTGTTACTGAAAAATCAAAGCGCATTATTTATAAATCGAGTTTAAACGCCTTGATGATTGTCGCTATAAGTATTCTCGTTAACCTTAGTCTTCGTCTTGATTATGTCGTGTTGGGATCAAGCCTTGGCGAGCTTTCCGTTACAGAAACGCTCCAGCTTGTGATGCTTGCTATTGCATCATGGTCGTTTTTCAGCTTATCGAAACAACAGCCTCAGCTAAAGCATGCGGCTATTTTGATTGCAGGATTTTTTGCAGTACTGATTATTCGCGAAACGGACTATTGGACAGACATGATTCATCATGGCTCTTGGGTTTTCCCAGCACTTGCTGTCACCGCACTGGCTTGCGCCAAAGCTTACCAAGGTGGTAAAGGTACCATGAACGAAATGGCGACCATTTTAACGGTGCCACATATGAAGCTATTAGTTGGTGCTGTAATGCTATTATTAGTCTTCTCTCGTTTGTATGGTATGGGTAGTTTTTGGCAACAAGTGATGGATGAAAATTACATCCGTGATGTTAAAAATATCTCAGAAGAAGGTATAGAACTGCTTTGCTACTGCTTGATCGCATTAAGCGCCGTCCGCACAAAACGCGAGCTTAATGAATAGACTCAGGATCAAAGCGACGGTTCAATGCAGTCAGTATCGGATGGAAGATACTTAATGCCTTTTCCGCAGCACCTACAGATTCATCCAAGGCCGTCATTTCGACGGCCTTTTTCATTTCTTCAATATGTTGCAAAGCCTCTTTATCGAGCGGTAAAGAGAGCAATTTGTGAATAGTATCTCTTGCGATCATAAGTGGCTTTTTTCGGACAATTGATAAATCTCGGAAAAATACGCCATGCTTGACCCCTTCTAAATAAACTCGGTAGGTTGTGAGTTCATCGAGTAGCAAGAATGTCTCCGCCATAAGCCCTTTATGTGGGTATGGCACGCTAATATGTTTGCTGATATCCAGTGGAATATTGAGGGTCACCCCCATGGATTCGCAATCGGATTTAAGTACTCGTAATAAGCCTTGTTCATCCATCAAATTCTGGATATCAATGATTCGTTCGAGGTGGTAGTCATTAGACAGCAAGATAACCTCAACCGGATGCCCCAACCATAACTCGAACAACCCACTTTTGCACAAAACTTGGGAAACATAACGCATGTTTTGAAACGTGTTCAACGACTCCGTTTCTAAGAGTATATGACGTTCAGGGAACGGATTCACAGAGTCTGCGTTTAGGGTTCTAAAATACGCGTACATCGCCTCTGCTTCAGAAACACTTTGTCCTTGCGTTACTCCGCCACAAAAAACAATCACCGTTCGCTCTATCGGTAGTGATGCAGTCCTACAAGACAAAGCTTCGACTCTGGTTATGCCCTCAGAGGTCAACCTGTTATTGACGAGGCGTTTACCTAAAACGATGACGATGTTGTCTAACTTCATTTTAAAATCTCGCGCTTAGTTGGCAGTGTTACAAAAATCTTCTTTCACTCCCGACCCACAAGCTTTAACATCTAGTTAACAACACTGTTCTAGAGACCTTTATAAAGGTTCACTGCTAAAGGAAGTCAATTATGCTGTCGATTTTCGATATATTTAAAATTGGTGTCGGGCCATCCAGCTCCCACACTAATGGTCCTATGCTTGCCGGATTCCATTTCACTCAGCTAGTTAGCGACTCTATGGCGAAAGTGCATCGGGTGCAAGTGGACCTTTATGGCTCATTGTCACTGACAGGTCGAGGGCACCATACAGACCGAGCCACGGTCCTTGGTTTGATGGGAAATAAACCTGATACCATCAAAATGAGCAGTGCCAAAAGTGCGCTACAAAATACCATAGACAATAATACGCTCATGCTCGCCGGTACACACCAGATTGAGTTTAGCTACGACCATGACATCGTCTTTCATAGCGACAACCTTCCCCTGCATGAAAATGGTATGACGATTACGGCATTAGACGCAGCTGGAGATCAAGTAGCGTTTGAAATTTATTACTCCATTGGGGGCGGATTCATCGCCACCGCCGACGAACTAGAGAACGGCACGCAACAAAATGAGGTCGCAGTACCATTTCCGTTTACATCCGCAGATGAGATGCTGGAAAAAGCCGAGACGAACGGTTTCAGCTTGGGAGGCATGATCCTCCAAAACGAACTCGCATTTCGCTCAGACGAAGAAATTAACCAAAGAGCAGAGCAAATTTGGAAAGTGATGTCGCTCTGCATGCAACGTGGCTTCGATACGGAAGGGATTTTGGAAGGTGGTCTAAATGTCACTCGTCGAGCACCAAACCTTTTGAAAAAGCTCGAAGCCAACGCTGCAGTTGAAAACGATCCGATGGAGATCATGGATTGGATCAATCTCTTTGCCTTTGCGGTTAGTGAAGAAAATGCAGCAGGAGGGCAAGTCGTCACTTCTCCAACGAATGGTGCAGCAGGGGTGATTCCGGCGGTATTGATGTACTACCATCGCTTCATCAAAGAGCTTGATGTTAAACAGCTAAAAGACTTTCTCGCAGTCGCCGGCGCTATCGGCATCTTATATAAAACTAACGCGTCAATTTCTGGTGCAGAAGTGGGGTGTCAGGGAGAAGTTGGGGTTTCTTCATCCATGGCTGCCGCTGGCTTAACAGCGCTAAGAGGGGGCAGTAACGAGCAGATTTGTATTGCTGCGGAAATTGCGATGGAGCATTCATTGGGTATGACTTGTGACCCGATTGGCGGCTTGGTTCAAGTACCTTGTATTGAAAGAAATGCCATGGGAGCAATGAAAGCGATTAATGCATCGCGTATGGCATTAAAGCGCACAAGTAAATGCTTAATTTCGTTAGATAAAGTAATCGAAACCATGTATCAGACTGGTAAAGATATGAATAAAAAATACCGTGAAACCTCTTTGGGGGGCTTAGCTGTCATTCATATGGCACCGCCATGCGAATAATGCCAAGTGGTCATTGCCCTTAGCTTCTCACCATACGCT
>NZ_WXWS01000190.1:0-3136 GCF_009904715.1 Vibrio sp. V42_P2S4T144
CTCTGGATTGAACCAGTTATCACAACCATTAAGAATCAAGATTAAGAACAATAAAATAGACCGCACAAATATCCTTTTTTATAACTTCGTATCCGTTGTCTAGAGAGCAAAATCAACCACTTCGCAATCTTGTTATAAGTATACTCAACCGTGTGATTATTCGATCAAAAAAGCCAGCGGATGCTGGCTTTTTTTACTTTTTATTGAACTGAAAAGTTCAATTGCACTTCTGGCTCTTGGCGATGCATCCAACGCATTCTGACGCCTAACATAAAGGCCGCAGAAGATAGGCCGATGATAAAACCAAGCCAGAAGCCTTGTGCTCCCATTGGCTCGACAATCCAGTCTGTACGGCCAAGGACGTAACCAATTGGCAGCCCAAGAATCCAATAAGCAATAAAAGTACGGTTGAAGATGGCTCGCATGTCTTTATAGCCGCGTAATGCACCAGCTGCGATCACTTGAACCGCATCCGTACATTGATAAACAGCGGCAAACACGAGCAGGTGCATCGCTAGAGTGATTACCTCTGGGTTGCTAGTATAAAGCTCGGCGATCCACTCACGAGACAAGACGGTTAAAATCGCTGTGAGAACGGACAATGCTAGACCAACCATAATGCCGACTCGTGACGCTACGCGCGCGCCATCGACGTTTTCTTCACCAAGTCGATGGACGACACGAATGCTTACTGCTGCACCAATACTCATTGGTAGCATAAATACCAACGAGGAGAAGTTAATCGCGACTTGATGCGCTGCCACAATGATAGGACCCAGTGGTGAAACGAGCAGTGCAACAACAGCAAACAATGTCACTTCAAAAAACAGCGCTGCTGCAACAGGAAAGCCGAGCTTGAATAGACGAACTTGCGCTTTCCATTGTGGGCGATGCCATTCTCCAAATAGGTTGATGCTTTTCAATCGCTCTGATGTCATCACATACAGCAATAGCATGGCAAACATGACCCAGTAAACAATCGTGGTTGCTACACCACAGCCAACACCGCCTAATTCAGGTGCACCAAACTTGCCGTACACGAAAATCCAGTTTAGAGGAATGTTGAGCAGCAAACCGATAAAGCCAATAACCATTGCCGGTTTCGTCAATGACATACCATCCGTAAAGCTTCTAAGCGTTTGGAAAAGTAAAAAAGCGGGTACTGCTAATATAACGGCATGAATGTATCCCACCGTTTTTTCAGCCATCAGTGCTTCAACATCCATCAGCCCGAGAATAAACTGGGTTTGAAGCAGGACTGCAATTATCGGCACACTGATCAGCAATGCCAAAACGACGCCTTGCTGAATTTCAAACGGTATTTTCACTCGACGACCAGAGCCATTTAACTGTGCGACAACAGGGACCAATGCCATTAATAAACCCACCCCAAACAAAATGGATGGTAGCCAAATACTTGAAGCGACAGAAACCGCAGCCATGTCGGTGGCGCTAACGCCGCCAGCCATTACGGTATCAACAAACCCCATACCAGTTTGAGCGACAGATGCGATCAATACCGGGGTCGCCAATTTGATAAGACTTGATGCTTCTTCTTTATAGCGATGCACGAAAAATACTCCAGAGCGGAACAATAAGTTGAAAGAATGAGAGTACTCGAGGGCAAAAGATGTGGTGAACGGATCTGATGGTTGATTTTAGTCACGATAAGGTGAAAAAATGCCTCGGAGAAACTCCGCGCAAATGATAAACAATTGTATGTTTATATTCCATAGCTAGGTAGCTAATAGTCGATAACACTGACTGGACGCTCTCCACGCTAAGGATACGCTTTTACTGAGAACAGCAGCGAATCATGGTAATGTTGAAGCATGCATGAGAACAAACCAGTGTTCATTAAGCCATGGCTTTATCGTCTGCGGTCTTTATTTCCGACCTGTAGCGCAGTGTTTAGGGCTTAGTCTTCGACTACAGTTGGTATTAAATCAATAGGTAAAAAGAAATGTTTACAGGAATAGTTCAGGGTACGGCGAAGGTCGTTAAAATTGATAAAAAAGAACGCTTTCAAACGCACGTTGTCGAGTTAAGCGATGAACTTTGTAAAGGGTTAGAAATTGGTGCATCCGTTGCACACAACGGATGTTGTCTAACTGTGACTAAGATCGAAGGCAACCTTATCAGTTTTGATTTAATGCAAGCGACATTGGCTCTTACTAATTTAGGTCGGCTGGTGGAAGGGGATAGCGTAAACATTGAGCGCGCGGCTAAGTTTGGTGACGAAATAGGCGGGCATAGTATGTCTGGTCATATTAGTTTAACGGCAGATATTGTCGATATCATCGATACGCCCAATAACCGCACGATTTGGTTCCAACTGCCGCAAGAATCAATGAAATATGTATTAGCGAAAGGTTACATTGGTTTAGATGGCTGCTCGCTAACTATTGGTGAAGTTGAAGCGTGTCGTTTTTCGGTACACCTAATTCCAGAAACCTTGCAGCGAACGCTTTTCGGAGTGAGACAAGTAGGGGAGCGTGTTAATATTGAGTTTGATCCTCAGACTCAAGCAATTGTTGATACTGTTGAGCGCGTTCTTGCAGCAAAACAGCTTTAGAATGAGAAAAAGGAGCCTAGTGCTCCTTTTTCATTTAAGCGTTTTTATATTTCTGATGTTCACATGCTCGAGCTGTTATTCGTAATTGTCATCGATAAATAGTTCGACCTTATCTTGTAACTCATCCACTCGCATATTTAGGTGGATAGCGTGGCAACAAGCTGGGCAATCATCATAAAACTCTTGGTCACCATTACTTGCATCCAATGTAATGCCGATAGAGTGTCCGCAATGCGGGCACTTTACATACCTTTCGGTATAATTTTTCATACAACAACTCCTAATCTCGCAGGGCTTTTAAACACACTATTCATCAAGGAAGTACAGCCCTTTACTTACTTTGCCTACAAGGAAAATAGGCACAATCCAAAGTTAAGTCTCCTTTGATATTAGGTCGAGTTGTTGCTAATTGAGTCGAAATAAGTACAAAACTTGACCCCAAACTCAACCTTGAGCTTAGGGTGATCTTCTGTAGTGATGTGCCTCGAGATTTTACATCTTGAAATATGCAGTGGCTTCCAAATTAATAAGAAATGATTTTATTAATAACCAGTTGAGCCT
>NZ_WXWS01000366.1:0-3128 GCF_009904715.1 Vibrio sp. V42_P2S4T144
ATCGTGTTAATCTTGTCGCCCTTCATGGGTGATAGATTGCATAATGGTTCTTCTGTCATTTTTGTGGTTGTCTGCGACAGGAATATATATGTCATTACGAGCGAAGCTTATTTGGCCTCTTCTGGTCTTTTTAACGGCTATCTTTGTTATCTCAAAAGGTTACACCTCGTATACTGTATACCAATCGTCTAAGCATGAACTGGTCGAGCAGACAAGAAAGCTGATTAACAATGTTTCTTTCTCAATTAAAGATGCGCTGACAACAAAGGACAAGCAAAAAGCTCAAACTATTCTCGCCAACTTTTTAAACCAGCCAAATGTAACGCGGGTCAAACTTTACGACCAAGATGACCAACCATTCGCTGTTATGGAGATAAGTGGGGCACTAGCACCCGTTCCAAGTCAAACCGAAAGAAGTAGGTTGCACGCTCTAGGCTATGCCTTATCAACCAAATTTCTTTATGTTCTAGAGCCGATTATCCATGATGGCTATGTCATTGGTAGCATGAGAGTTACGCTTTCTCATCGCCCAATTGTAGAAGCCATACAATCTATACTTCAAGATGGCGCTTTACTTCTTCTGTTTCTGATCGCTGGTGGCACTGTTTTTTACATAAGTATCGAGAGGCTTGTTCTCAAGCCCGTGATGGAACTCAACCGCGTAATAGAGAATGTGACACACGGACGAAACACGGAACATCAAGCTCGCTATTACGCCAAGGATGAAATTGGAGACCTCGCGAGCTCTTTCAATCAAATGATGAATAGGTTAACAGTACGTGAGAAGCAGCGGCAACATTCGCTAGACACACTAGAACAAAAGCGCGCATTTTCAGAAGAGGTTATCGAATCTGTTCAGCATGCATTAGTTATTACAGACAATTCCGGACGTGTTATTCATTGTAATACGGCGACCCAGCAAATATTTCAAAAAAAATTAGATGAACTTAAATATGCCAATATTCGTGATCTAATTAAAACCAAAACACCGAATGAGCTGAGTCAGATCCTGAGTCGAGGCCTAGAGTGCGATGATATTCACCTCAAAAATGCAGATAACGAACAGCAGTTGAGCCTAACCAGTCGTCGCCTCTCGACACATGAATACTTACTGTTTTCGATTCAAGATATCACCGAAATTGAAGAAGCCATAAACCGGCAACGTGTTGCGGGACGCGTTTTTGAAAGCAGCCAAGATGGTCTCATTGTTCTTAATCATCGCGGTGTCATTACGATGGCAAACCCTGCCGTCACTAAATTAGTCGGCTTAGAGGTGGATCAACTTATTGGGAAGTCATTCATCCAAACGCTAAAGTGGCGCAAGTTACAGGAAATGATGCCTAGTATCATCGAGTCGATAGAAAATTATGGCGTTTGGCAAGGTGAAGTTATCGAGAAGAACCATATTGGTCAGTTTGTACCGATGTTTGCTCGAGTCAATCGTATCGTTAAGTGTGAAGACTATGGTTTCTATGATCTGGTTATTGTTCTTACCGACCTTTCCGGCGCAAAAGAGATGGAACGATTGGAGCATTTAGCTCATCACGATGCTTTAACGGGGTTAGCCAATCGATCTAAGTTCCATTTAGAGTTGGAACAACTAGTACAACGCTCTGGATACTTGCGTGACGAATTTGCAGTTTTGTACCTCGATCTGGATGGATTTAAAGAAGTTAACGATACCTACGGTCATGATGCAGGTGATGAAGTTTTGAAAAAAGTTTCCGAGCGTCTAACATCTGCGACGAGACATAGTGATTTAATCGCAAGACTTTCTGGTGATGAATTTGTCATGTTGGTAAATCCCGCCAATCAAAAAGTGGTCACCCGAATAGCAGAACAGTTGCTCGAGAGCATATGTGCTCCAATTGAGTACAAAGGTCACTTACTCAAAGTTGGCGTTAGTATCGGCGTAAAATTAGTCGGCGTAAATGAGCGCGATGCTACTCGAGTTTTAAAAAGTGCGGATACGGCAATGTATCAAGCAAAGAAAGCCGGAAAAGGCCAAGCAATATTAATGGGATGCGAATTACAAGAGACAGTTTAAATCGTAACGTCAAAGCTTTAAACTAACTCAATTCGCGTCAGAAGGAATAATAAAATGAAAGTACTCGTTACGGGTGGTATGGGCTATATCGGTAGTCATACGTGTATTCAAATGATCGAAGCTGGCATGACGCCAGTGATTCTAGACAACCTGTACAACAGTAAATCTACGGTATTAGATCGAATTGAAAAGGTATGTGGTGTAAAGCCAACCTTCATTAAAGCCGATATCAGAGATAAATTGGCGATGGTAGAAGCACTAAAGTCGCACAATATTGAAGCTGTTATCCATTTTGCAGGTTTAAAGGCCGTCGGTGAGTCTGTAGCAAAACCTTTAGAGTATTACGACAACAACGTTAATGGCACTTTAGTATTGGTTGATGCAATGCGTGAAGCCGGAGTTAAATCGTTGGTATTTAGTTCATCAGCGACTGTATATGGTGATCCTGCATCTGTACCCATTACAGAGGACTTTCCAACTAGCGCAACTAACCCATATGGGCGCAGCAAATTAATGGTAGAAGAGTGTTTAACCGACTTCCAAAATGCGAACCCTGACTGGAGCATTACACTTCTTCGTTACTTTAACCCGGTAGGTTCACATCCAACAGGCGAGCTAGGTGAAGATCCTCAAGGTATTCCAAACAACTTAATGCCGTTTGTTTCTCAAGTTGCGGTAGGGCGCAGAGAGTTCCTTTCTGTGTTTGGTAGTGATTATCCGACCAAAGATGGCACAGGCGTACGTGATTATATTCATGTAATGGACTTATCTGATGGTCACGTTGCTGCATTAGAAAAAGTAGGTAGCAAAGCTGGCCTTCATATCTATAACCTCGGTACTGGTAACGGCTACAGTGTACTGGACATGGTGAAAGCATTTGAAGCCGCAAGTGGTAAAGATGTCCCATACCAACTTGTTGAGCGTCGTCCAGGTGATATTGCAGAGTGTTGGGCGGATCCATCAAAAGCGATGAATGAGTTAGGTTGGAAAGCAACTCGCACTCTAGAAGAAATGACTGGCGATACATGGCGCTGGCAGTCTACTAACCCTCAAGGTTATCCAGATGCCTAATCTTTAATTT
>NZ_WXWS01000454.1:0-3115 GCF_009904715.1 Vibrio sp. V42_P2S4T144
TCAATTCAAGCTCTGGATGAGTTAATGGCGAAGTAATCCATCGAGCATTGAAAATAAAAAAACCTCCGGCTTTCCGGAGGTTTTTTCTATTCGGTCATGTCATCTTCCCACTCGAATCGAGTGTCTAGGGCATAAGGGTCATCATCAAAAGGATGTTCCACTTTGCCACGCAAGTATTCGAGTTGATGCTCAAGCATATTGACCGTTTCGTAGTCTCCCTCAGAACAAGCAACGTAAATCTGTTGTTCAAGAGCGGCAATGTTATCTCGGATACCCATGAGAACCCCCTTAAATCATCATCGATTCTCAAAACGATTATAGTCAAGTAATCCAAATTCGATCGGTTGTTTTGTACGGTACCAATTGTGTAAACGATCGCTAAATGACCAGAATTTTTCTGAGCTTCTACGAATCGCAAAATTATCCAATAACTTAACGTAATCGGACTCGTTTTGGATGGCACTAAATTGATCGACAAAATCTTTTACTTGGTTTTCGTTGATCGAGAAAAATGCCGCAGGGTAGCTTCCCACAACGCCGCGTACAATGGTCATGTCATCGTTAGCAAAGTCACGGTTACTTTCTTCATCAAACAAGCTAGAGATGTTTGTGTGTGCATTGTTGTGAAGTAAGGTGAACAGTTCATCTTCCCCTGATTGACTTCTCACCATAAGCATAGTGATTTGCGGAACGGTTTTCAGGCCTTCACCACGAACGTGGTCAATACGTTTTAGTTGCTTTTCACTACTCGCAGAAAGAGCCGTGTCTTGAATTTCGTAGCGAGGCAGAAGCACATCTGAAACATGTTCTCTCAAGAACTCCACCAACTCCGTTTTTGGATCGTCACTCTTATACTGAACGCTGGTTGGTTGGTTAAACGGCTTCACATTTCGTTGTAAAAAGTCACTCAACTGCGGGCTTTGATCTTTATACCAGCTAGATTGAAGTTCATGGCGCATATCGGCAGGTAACAACGAGATAAAGTTACTTTCGCCTTCTAGACGCAAGAAGTCCATAAACATTCGTGTCATGAGCTGATGGCCGAAGTTACCGTAAACGTCAAACCCAGCAACAAGCAAATAGTGGATACGCTCTAGTAGCGCGTAGTCAAGAATCCACACTGTTTTAGGCTGCTCACCAACTAACCCTTGAACAACAGAAGCACTATCAAAATGGCGGAATATCGTTAATGCCGCATTATGGTTGGTGCCATTACCATCCCAAATTACATCGGTGGATAGGTTTTCACCTTCTTTAAACCAGTTATTAGTGAACTCAGATTTAGCCTCTAGGTAGCGAGCTTGTTGACGCGCGTACTTGACCCAGTTGGTAACAGGTAGCGTGTTACTTTCTTGTTCTGCCGGTAGTTTTAGATTATCAGCCTGAGATCGGTAAAACTCATTTACTTCTGGGATGTCTGCTTTATCTGGATCAAGGAAAAACACCCAAAAGCGATCATTGATAACATTCAATGCCAGTTGGCCACGACAAACTGGGCCTTTTATGTATGCCATTATTGTATTTTGTGCATTATCTAGCATGAACTTAAAGCGCGACTTCACTGGAAGGTCGATGAATGATGTCATCGGGTTTGCAGCAACTTCTGGTTCATAACTCGGTAGCTGACTAACCATGTAATCAGCATCAATAAACCAAGTTTTCCAGTTCTCTATGCGTTGCTTGTTTAACGCGAATGGCATGTGAGTTTTATCTACTATGGTCCCTTGCTCTGGAATAATTCGATAAAACACACGTTCAACCCCTGGATCATCGTACGGGCGACGCGTTGAAATACGTTTGACGGGCTGTCCTGGTGGTGTAGCAGAGCGGACGAGCGTGAAGAATCGGGGATCTTCATCGAGTTCCGAAAAGTAGAGATGAGATAAAAATAAATGCTCATATATATACCTAGCCATCAGCTGATTTTTCAAATCAGAGTGGTTAAGTAATGCTTCGTACTTATCTATTTGCGCTTGCTCTTTCTCACTAACAGGTCGGTGAACGTTCATTATTGCGCCGTTTTCCAACCAAGTCATGAGTGTGTGGTATTCACTGTTTGATAGGTTTGGCATACCAAAAGGCATTCCCCAGGTCGGGTTATCCTTTTCGTATTGCTCGTATTCTTCAATCGTTGGACAGGTTTGCTCTCGGTCTATCGAAAAGTCAAAGCCTTCTAACTGGACTTGGTCAGGCAATGGGTGGCGCTCTTTTTGTTGTAGCAAACGTGCGATAAGGCCTGCATCAATGTTGGCTGCCATGCTTTGATCACGTTCGTTGAGAACCGGATGAAAACCCGCATCGCGCCACTCTTGGGTTGTTTCTGCATCTTCGAATAAGCGTGTTGGTGCTGCGGCTGTGAGTCTTGTTCCTTCATATACCAGTGCTTTACTCGCACCACGGTCAATGCCCTCAACAGAAGAGAGCTTAAGTTGACATGGTGCATCGTAGCACGCGTGGCAGACGACACAGCGGTTATCCATAATGGGTTTAACTTCGCTTTGGAAGAAGTTTGCTTGAGGGGTTTCCACGTCAACAGTGCGTTCACGCACGAGCTGTGGACCAAACAGTTGATCATAGTTAAGACCAGCATAGGTTGCACAGCCGGCAAACAAAGTAGCAATGCAAAGTGTAAAAATTAAGCGCAAATTCATTGAGTTATTTTACGTGATTAGAATTTGCATTAATTAAAGCAAAATAAGCGGTCAATTACCAAAAGTTGGGTCAATTAGCGTTAATTTTTCTGTTGATTGTCTGAGCGCTTGAAAATGTAACCCTGGCGGTGGACTGTCTGAATTCTGTCTGTCGGAACGCCTTCGTGAACTAGACGCTTTCTCATTCTGCTCATGTGCATATCGAGTGCTCGATCATGTTCAGTAAATTCACGTTTTAGTACTGTTTCGTAAAGAAAAGGCTTACTAAGTACTTGATCTTGATGGTGAGTGAGAGTTTGCAGCAGCTTAAATTGAATGCTTGTTAACTGAACAGATTTCTTGTTTGGCAAGTAATTGAGTACCACAGAGTGAGTGCGCTTATCTAGTAATAGCTCCTCATCATTATGGTGAACGCCGTTGTGTTGGCATTGGTAAGTTTTTCCATTTGAAACCTTGGAGTCAAG
>NZ_WXWS01000651.1:0-3115 GCF_009904715.1 Vibrio sp. V42_P2S4T144
CTCCGTGAGTGCCCGTTTTCACGTGCTCAACCGTTTCCAAGAAGCCAAAGTCGTTATAAATGACGCCAAATCGCGACTGGGCACCAAACGCGCTGATGTTGTCACCCATGCTCAAAATCGTTAATGCATCATTTTTGTTCGATTGGTTGTAGTCACGGATTGCTTTAAATTGAGCATCTAGCGCTTCAATTTTCTGCTCTACTTTTTCTTCGATATTGAAGATCTTACCAATATTGCGCCATTGCGCTTGCGTGCCTTCCCAATAGCCTTGGTTCTCTTTCGCCGCAAAAACAACTGTAGGGGCAATTTCACTCAGCTCTTCATATTTCGCAGACGCTCGCGGACCAACCAAAATCAAATCCGGTTTTTGCATGTAGATGGTTTCAAAATCAGGTTCAAACAAACTACCCGCAGAGGTGTAGTTATCTTTGCTGTATTTTGAAAGGTAACTAGGAAGATTAGAAGAGTTAGATACTGCAACAGGATCGATACCAAAGTTGTCCAACGCATCTAGCGGGCCAAAGCCAATCACAACCACACGCTCTGGGGATTGTTCTAGCTCTGTTTGACCCATGTAGTGGTCAATCACAACTTTAGCAGCGAAAGAAGGAGAAACAGTAAATAACGACAGCATAGCCGCACCAACGAATTTTTTCATTTTGTTAAGCCTTAATGAGATCTATTATCATACGCGTTCGCAATATAACGCTACTCTTTAATGCATTCAACAAAATTTAAGGTACTTTACATTAGTTACGTTTACTCAAGACTTAGATATATCAAAGACTTATAAAACCCATCAGTTCCAATACCTGGGCGTATCATTCATGCGCTTCAATAAACGCTTTGAGTGCCAGCTCATCAATAATCTCCAAACCGTTGTCCGTTTTTGTAATCAATCCCTTTTCAATCAAGTCCTTAACTGCACGTCGATAGACTCGGCCTGAGGTACCAAACCGCTCAGCCTCTTGGTTCACTTTATCAAAACCACCAAGCAACTTATCCGTCTGATTACGGACGAGAAGATCATAGGCAATGTTGTAAGTAATGGGATGCAACAAACGGTTAGTGTAGATATCCATGGAGTCTTGATAATCCTCAGCCAATGCTGAAGCGAAGAACACCATCATTTGGGGATGATTTTGCAGTGCTTCGGTTAGTTTTTGGATACAGATAACATCAACCTGCATATGTTCATCTGCTATCACATTCCATTGACAAGGAGTCTGAGTGAAGAACTCCATTTCACCATAAATATGATAGTCGCAGTTAGCTTCCCCTAATTGAAAACGTCGTCCATTTGCGGCCAATATGTTCATCGAGACTCGACCTACTGGCACAACATACAAGTACTGAAGTTGCTCACCTTGGCGGAGAATTGCTTCCCCAGCATCAAAGTAACGCGAATTTATTTGGCATTGATAAATCAAATCGCGAAAGGTGGCACTCTTTTCTTCAAGGTATGTTTTGAAGCGACCAGTCGGATAAGGGCTGATTTTCATTTTCTGCTCTCTCAGAAAAAGTTACGGACAACTATTTAAGGTGGATTGTACCCCGTAACTCCAAATAAAAAAGCGACAGTGACCTGTCGCTTTACATCTATTCTGTTTATGTGACTTACTGAGATAGAGACTGGCTAACGCTGAGCAACCAAGGCTTCTAATGCCGTAATCGCGGCACTCTTCTCACCTTGCATCATTACTTTGGCCTCATCAACGTACTGACCAACACCTTCTTTCACATCTTGTTGATACAGCACCACGTTGTTTAATATCGAAGCCACATGAAGGCCTCGTAGTCGACCGACCGTAAACAGCGCAGAGGTTTCCATATCGGCACCTAAGATGCCTTTCTTGTTCCAATGTTGGCATATCGCATCCTCGTCATCGGTATAGAAACTGTCGTGAGAACGCACCACACCAAAATGATAATGCACTTTTTGCATCGACAAGTAACGCTCAACTTCCTTTAACAGTGAAAAGCTTGCGTAGGCTGGATAAGACGAATCGACATACGCTTTAGAGCCGCCCTCATCTCTTACCGCGCCTTCGGCAATGATCAACTCGCCAAGATGAATGCCTGATTGCATTGCCCCCGCCGATCCAACGCGTACCACATGAGTCACACCGCACTGTTTTAGCTCTTCCACTGCGATGATCATCGATGGCGCACCTATACCTGTACTACATACTGAAACAGGCTTGCCTTTGTAGTTGCCGGTAAACACACGGTACTCGCGGTTTTCCGACACCATTTCTGCATCATCAAATAATACCGCGATACGATTCGCTCGATCTGGCTCGCCGCATACAATAACGAGGGGAGCGATTTGTGTTTCATCCACTCCGATATGAGGTTGTTTGGCCATTTTTCGTTCCTTACGCAGCAGCGTGCGCTAAGGTTTTATCGCCATTGCGCTTAGCGCTACGAGCCCACTCACGCGTGCCATTGGCAGCGATGAACATAAGAATCGCGTACTGAACAGACATTGCGTAAACACCTTGCGTCGCGTAGATACCCACACTGATAATATTAATCACAACCCATAGAATCCAGTTTTCGACGTATTTACGTGTCATCAGAATTTGTGCAACAACAGAAAGTACTGTCATGGTTGCATCCCAGAACGGGAACGCGTCAGGTTCAAGCACCGGTTCAGCCAAGTCAGCACCAAAGAAATTCAAGCTATCAACAGCAATGTTTGCTAGCGCAAAGAAAAATGGGTCGATATAGATCGTTAATAATGCGATACATGCAACGCTAATAGAGGCAGTAGTAATAAGTTTCTGTTTATTTAACCAGCGAACCTCCAGCGTTTCACCTTGTGCGTTTGGACGAGTCCACGCATACCAGCCGTAAATGTTCGCACAGAAGAAAAACAATTGAAGAAGCAATAATCCGTATAACTGAATTTGAAAAAAGATAACGGCAAAAAGCGTGACATTCAGCAAACCGAATAAGTAGTTGATGGTTTTTTCTTGGCTGGCAAACCAAATGCAAAGCAGTCCAAAAACGGTACCGAAAGCTTCGATCCAGCTCATTGCGTAGCCGTCGCCAATCGGAATGTTAACGAGAGTATTATTAATATCGAGTAAGGCAAAGAGGTCCATAACAT
>NZ_WXWS01000364.1:0-3113 GCF_009904715.1 Vibrio sp. V42_P2S4T144
TGGAGAGCCAGTTTGGTCTTTTTTAGTTCAGTTATGTAGTGGCTAAGATATAAAACAATGACCGAAAACGTTAAAGCGGTAGTGAGTATTAATGAGTACACCGCGGCTTTACTCGTTAGAAAAATACTACTCATCAGACGTTCATGAGTTTGTTCGGCCACTTCGTCCATTGAATCTGAAAAAATAATTCGCTCTAATTTCTGTAGGGATAACTTGTTTTCTGTCTGTTGTTTCGCTTCAATTGTCTTCTCAAGTAAGGCTAACTGTCCTCTAGCTGTTTTGGTATAGTCTTCAACCATATGAGAAAGTGAATCCCCTAGCCAAAAAAAACGAGGAAACCTTACGGTAATATCATTGGATGCTTCAGATAGATCATTTAATGCAACGGTTAACTCTTCTATCTGGGTCAATATCTTACTTATTTGTGCGTGATCTTCGCTGCCCAATAAATGGATATAGTTTCTGATATGAACGAGACTCGCGGAGTGGGCTACATGAGAACTCTCTACGGCTTCTAGAAGGTTGCTTTGAGCCTTAAAAGAGAAAAAAGCAATCAAGGTAATAGCTAATCCAACGCCAATGAAAAACTCAAGTATATTCATACTTGGTGGATACCTATTATTCACTAGACTCCTCCAGATGAAACTCATGAATGACAGGGATAACGCTTTGTTTTTCAATGCAATAGAAAAATAATGCGGCTGTGACCAACAAGAATGCCAGTGCCCCCCACGCAAACATTTTTAACTTAGACAATTATTCGACCTCATCACGTCATGTATACATACAGTCTAGTATGCAACTGGCCGCAAAGCTAACCCTCTGACCTCTCAACCATCTGAAAAATTAAAACAAAAGACTCGTGTTACCATAACTTAAAGTAGCTATAATAAGTTACTCTCTGATGGCTTTTATTAAACGATTAGTTGAGTAGTGCAAGTTACATCACTAACAACGAAATAAAATATCGTAAAGTTATAAAGTACTTACCGTGACGATTTTGGACATAAATGTGTCAGTGGCTTTGCTAATTTAGAAAAATACGGATTAGCTGAAGTTTGGCTAAACTAGATGGCAAAATGAAAGACCTTTCCCTATTCATGCGATCTCTGATTTACCGTGATGACGAGGTCATGAGTCAGAGACTAAAGCTCTTTTATTCATATCAATGACCATCACTTCTATCTCATCGATACCTACATAACCGTGCGCAATCGACTTCCAATAGTCTTTGAGTGCTGGAGCGAGCTTATCAATTCCTACTCGCTTACCATCTATCTCCCAACTCTTGGTAGACTTCAGTGATACTAAAAGAAATACACCACAACCAGCAGTGCCCTCTCTGAGATAATCACCAACGAGCTGGTTTCGAAGCCGCTCGCACAAATCAGGACCACTCCAACCTTTATCAAGTAACTTCAACTCAATCGGAACTGGAGAGGCGACTTTCGGGTTGGCCAGCCAAATATCCATCCTTTGTTCATTAGCTAACTCTGGCTCTTCTGCGATTGTGTAGTATCCGTTGGCACTTTTTCTTAGCTCAGCAGCAATAAGCGTTCTAACCTCATTTTCTTTGGTTGCTCTTTGCCAAGTCATCCAAGGGCTATCATTACCATTTTCGACCCAATCCTTAATCGAAAGAATTTGTCGGACACCCAGTTCAAATAGCTGCCTGTGCGACTCAGGAGAGATCAGCTTCGTTTTGTGAAACTCCTTAAACTGGTTATCTGACCATAGCGGGACATCACCATAAGCTTCAGCCATTTTGTATGCGTTCTTTTTCATCCACGGTCGATGTGACTCGTCAGGGTGATCTTCTATCAGCTGTGTCAATGCGTAATAATTTTCCTTCGAGGGAATCTCGACCAAGTAGTTGAACAACATATCTCTTGCTTCTTGAGCATGATCTCGTGTTGTGGGGCTATAGACCCCTGTGCCGGCTCGCTTAAGATCATCACTGACTCTTATATATTTATGCATCAGGATGTACAAAGCCTTTAGGTGAGCAACCACTTTAAACCGTCCTACATTATAAAGAGAACGATGTGAGCTCCTCCCACCTAACAACGCTTCCAGAAATACTTCCGCAGCGTTCGTTGCCTGTTCAGGATCAAGCGTTGCTAGCCACTCCTCTAACTCTGGAATACCTTGGTCAGGCTCACTATCGACTAACAGCGCATACCACCATGCAATTTCATGATCGTCACCTTGACTTGTTGATATGTATTTTTGGGCTAGCAAAGATAGTTGCTCAGCACTAATACCACCTTCAACCAAGAGTCTTAAGCAATATTCCTTATTGGCTTGGATTAAATTGTCAGAACTGACTAGATACTCAAATACAGTGCCAGCGAGATGTTGTTTGAGCCAAGGTGCGTGATACACCAAGTCGTGTAGAATGTGGCTTGAAACCTCTTTGGTTTTACTATTATTCTTTAGCTCCCAAAACACCTCTTTAAGAATGGCCTTATTTGTTTCCTCTGGATAAGTTCGATGTACTACCTCAAGCCAACTTGGGAATCCATTTATATCCCATGTTATATAGCGCAATAGAGTTCCAAGGTCTTCACCACTTAAAGTCTTCGGAAAGTTAGAGTCTTCCTTTGCTTGAATTTCTAGCCCAGCTAAGCCAAATAACAAGGCATACGGGATTGAATTACCAATCTCCTCCTCTGAATGCAACTGTGGGCGAAAGTTTCGCCAATGATTCATACAAAACTCTTTGTATGAATTTGCCACTTGCAAGCCAAATTCAGGAATTAGCCGTTCCCATTGACTTGCACTGCGTCGACTTGTAGCTGAACTATCTTTTTCTAGCTCACTTAATAGCCAGACATGATTGTTAGTAATTTCGCCAGATTTTACCTTTGGAGTCGTAATCTGAGACGGATTTTCTTGTAGTGAATGTATCCATTCTATTCGGCTACTTTCTCTCTTTTTCCGTTTTTTTTCTGCTTGTCGGCGATACTTCGCTTGCTTAGCCTCGTACCTTAGTGTTGATTCAGGAGTTATCGGATTTAACAAATTCTCTAATCGTGAGACTAAGATTTCTTCACCAAGGACAGCAATACGAAGCTCTTCTAGCATGTTTACAGGTGAGCCTAACTGTTGAT
>NZ_WXWS01000376.1:0-3110 GCF_009904715.1 Vibrio sp. V42_P2S4T144
AAAAAAGGCGCAGTTAGATAAGTTGCTGATACGGTACCAACGCCACCCATTGCATCACTACGAGCCTCTATCGCATAAGTAGCAGCAGAAGCAGCATTAGCGAAAAGAATAGTAGCAACAGAAGTGGCAAGAATTTTATATTTGTTTTTCATACTACACTTGTGATTTTAGTTCGTCCTGAACCTTTATCGGCACAAGTAGTATTTCTTTAACTATTCTTCCTGGGAAAGATCATAGGTTCGGCTAATAGTTTGAGCCTGCTCAACAATTATATCGCCCTGCCAACGGCGACTATTGATACTTACCGCCAATACGTATCTATCGTTTGGGACACCCGCTAGCTCCAATGAATTTGGATAGTTAGACTCGTAAGTCTTTTTCCACATTTGCTCGTACTGGCCATCAATGTAGTCATACAAACCGACTTCAAGTTGCGGTAATGGACAATGGGGATTACGAAGTGCGCTCTTTTCTACTTTCCAATTCTCTTTAGATGTCCAACGAACATATTGAGAAGAGTTTGAATCTCCAAGTATTACCCAAGTTCGATACTCTTGTTTATCAGTAGAAACAACGGTTAAGTGATATAAACCAGCTTCAAGCTTACCGGTTAAGTTATAGCGTTTCGAGTAACTACGCTCGTTGGCAAGTTCTGTCCCGTTCGGCTGTTGTTCATAGCTGAATGAACTGTCCGCGGATATAGAATCATCCACCCATCGATTAAATGAAATATTTTCGATGTCAGTTGTAGCTCTTAGCTTGATTACCAATCTAAATGTATCTCGCCC
Organism: Vibrio sp. V42_P2S4T144; assembly: GCF_009904715.1. Taxonomy (NCBI): domain Bacteria; kingdom Pseudomonadati; phylum Pseudomonadota; class Gammaproteobacteria; order Vibrionales; family Vibrionaceae; genus Vibrio; species Vibrio sp. V42_P2S4T144. The sequence continues at coordinate 789 of NZ_WXWS01000376.1, forward strand.
AGGGCTTTGAATAGTCTGACGAATAACGTTCACACCACTTATCCAATCAGGCAGCGTTACACCAGTGAGAGCCTTGCCACAGTTTTTAGATAGTGACTGACCAAGAAGATCATTAAGGTGAGGAGTCAAATCTTTACTTGGTTCCGTTTGCCAGAGTTCAACAAGAGAGTTGAACATACCCGCAAGATCATCTTCAAGTAAGTGTTGATGTGCCTGTGTTAAAGGCGTGTTAGTTTGAAACCAGTCCATTGCATGGACTGGTTTCACTAACGCTAATGAGAGAACTACAGGGAGTAGTATTTTCATTACGACTTATGCTTTCATCTTGTAGCCAACACCACGAAGTGTTTCAATTTCCAGTCCTGGCAGTTTTTGACGAAGCTGTAATACATGTGTATCAACCGTACGTGTTGTCGGGAAGTGATTGTAACCCCAAACGTGGTCAAGTAGCTCATCACGAGTAAACACGCGACCTAAGTTTGACGCCAAAAATAGCAGCAAATCAAACTCTGTTCGAGTAAGCGTAATTAGCTCGTCTTTATAAGTCACTTCACGAGTCGAGCGGTCAATCTCTAAGTCTTTTGTAATCACTTTATCAGCGTTGCTTTGTTCTGCTGAATCCGGTGCTCGTAGTTGTGCACGGATTCTCGCAAAAAGCTCCGCCTCAGCAAAAGGCTTTGTTAAGTAGTCGTTCGCGCCGGAATCAAGGCCTGCAACTTTATCTTTTACGGTAACAAGTGCCGTTAACAAGATAACTGGTACGTCTTTAATCTGTTTCCATTCTGGGAGACATTGTACAGAGTCACCATCTGGGAGTTGGCGATCGAGAATTACCAAGTCAGCTTTTTTCCATTGTGGCTCTACGTCTGCAATACGCTCCACATGTAAACACTCATATCCTGCTTGTTCCAGGCTTACTAACAGGCCGTCAGCCAAGTTTTTATCGTCCTCAACGAGAAGCAGTGTCTGTTTCACAAGGTATCTCCAATATAAAAGTTGTAGGTGGTCCCATTAAGGACATTTTTCCGCCCATGCGGCCTACCATAGATTCAACGATTGTTAATCCAAGTCCTAACCCGCTCTTACTTACGAACGGTTTCTTCAAATTTGCCCAATCTTTAGCCGTTAGGCCTCCTGCATCTCGGACTTGGAATACTATTTTTTCTTCACTAGTTGAGACATCCAATTCAACCGGTGCGACACCGTACTTAAGCGCATTACGAAGCAAGTTATCGATACAAGTTCCTAACCAGTACACATTAACTTTAGCAGCCACATCTTCATTGATGTTAAAAAGCACGGCACTATCAAATTCTTCTTCGATCTTAAATTCTAACCAATCTGCAACGGATGGTACCCAGTCTGTTGCAAGCATTTGGTTATCAGATTGCAAATAATCTTTACTCGCTTCTGCCAATTGACGCAGGCGGCGCGTATCTTCACACAACCTGCGGAATTCGTCATACACACTTTCAGGCAAATGCTCGAACTCTCGACGAAAGCCCTCAACCGTTAGTGACAGAGATGCAATCGGTGTTCTGAGCTCATGCGTTAAAATTTGCAACACGAGCATTCTACTACGTAGTTCTTCTCGCTTGCTATTCCAACGGTACACCGCCCAACCAATCACCAAAAGAATATTGGCGATTACCAGTATGATCATACTGATCCGCAAAACTTGCGAGTGATCTTCTACATCCCAACAAATATTGCCTCGTTTAACAAAGCAACTTTTGCTTTGAGACGCTAGAGCGTATGACAGACCCGCATTCGCTACGTTCTCTTGCCAGATATCTTTCTCGAAAACAAAGTAACGGTCACCACGTCTTAACCAAAGTTCGTTACCTTCAATAAACATGCTCGCGCCTGCAATCAAAGCATTAATGGCGTCGTCATCCATGTTTTTCAAGCTTTCTAGCAACTCATCCCCTTCCTCGTTATCACGCTCTTTTATATGCATGTACTGAGATAGTTTGGGTTTGAGTTCTGGATACTTATCCACATAACGTGCCGCATACGTCCCACCACCAGGGTGAATGAGACCACTACGCGAGAACCAACGAGGTGTCAGCTGCGTCCCTTTACAAATCGCTCTTGTAAATACCAAAGGCTCAGTAATTAAAGGACTTAATGGTAATTTGCCACGACAAGTATTCGCCAAGCTGTAAAGCTGTTGGATATCTTTTAACGGATAGTCAGACGTTTGCGGCAGAAGCGAATCTGGCGCAAGTAACTTGGTAGGATAATTTGATTGCAGAATACGAATATCGTACGACTTAAGAGCTACTTCATAGTTAAATAGCTCTGTAAACGTATCTATTC
>NZ_WXWS01000235.1:0-3108 GCF_009904715.1 Vibrio sp. V42_P2S4T144
GAGTACGCGGTTCGGGAACACCGCAAGCCTCAATGGTTTTGAAACCGAAGTCATTGAGGCTCTTAATAAAAACAACAATTTCATTTTTGAGTTAATAACCAAGGATTTTTTATGCGATTACAAATTAAGGAGTCAATATGGCGGTGACCAGTTCTCAAAATCACCAGTATTTTTCTCCAAAAGAGATGATGGTTGAAGCGGAAAAATTTGCGTTAAGTAAGGCAAACAAAACCAGCAGTATGACATTAAGCCTCGCCATTATGGCCGGCGCGTTCATCGGGTTAGCATTCTTGTTTTACATCACGGTGACCACCGGTAGTACGGGCGCTGGTTGGGGCTTGAGCCGCCTAGCTGGTGGACTCGCATTTAGCATGGGATTGATCCTCATAGTGATCTGCGGTGGTGAATTATTTACCAGCTCCGTCCTATCCAGTATTTCTTGGGCCAATAAGCAAATATCGTTCGGTAAGATGCTTTCGATCTGGGGCAAAGTTTACGTTGGTAACTTTATTGGTGCGATGTTCCTACTTGCGCTGGTTACTGCTGCTGGTCTTTATCAGATGGATGGCGGTCAATGGGGATTAAATGCGCTTAACATCGCACAACACAAACTTCACCACACTCTCATTCAAGCGTTTGCACTCGGTATTCTCTGTAACCTGTTGGTCTGCCTAGCGATTTGGCTGACATTTAGTTCTGCAAATGCAATGACAAAAGCAGCAATGACAATTTTGCCTGTGGCAATGTTTGTCAGCAGCGGTTTTGAGCACTGTGTTGCGAACATGTTTATGGTTCCACTTGGTATTGTTATCGCGAATTTTGCACCTGAATCTTTTTGGGCATCTGTCGGTGTGCCCGCGTCACAATACACAGACCTAAACATTAGCCACTTTATTACCGCTAACTTAATTCCTGTCACGCTTGGCAACATCGTCGGCGGAGCGATATTAGTTGGCCTTTCAAACTGGTGTATTTTTCGCCGACCAGAACTAAAAGCAGCGAATATTTCTTCTATCACTACAACTACAACACTGTCGTCAGTTAAGGATTTCACCATGAAAAATGCCTCTTTTGTTAAAGACATTATGAACCCAAAACCAGTCACCATTCGTGCAGAAACGCCAATTGCAGCCGCGCTGGATGTGTTACTTGATAATCACGTAACGAGCGCACCTGTTGTAGACGTACAAAATCGATTAGTTGGCTTCTTCTCTGCTCACGATGTGATGGTAGAACTATGGTGTGAGGACTACATTCCGGTGAAAGACCAAAAAGTCGTCGACATCATGAGCAGAGATGTGGTCGCAATTGACGCTGATGATCGCCTCGTTGATGTTGTGGAATTCCTATGTATCGATAAAGAGCAGTTGTACCCAGCGAGCAGTATGGGTATTGCCACTCGCTTGACGTCTTTGTCTCTCGAAGAACGCGCTAAAAGTATCAAAGTAAGTAAGCCACAAGTGCTTCCTGTGCTTGAAAATGGGCAGATGGTCGGGGTGGTTACTCGTACTGAAGTATTAAAAGCACTACGCCCGATTTTTGGTGAGCGTTTAAACCTAGTGGAAAAAAGCGAGTTAGAAACAGCGTAATTCGCTAAACATTTACAACGTCTATTGGCTTTCAATCGCTATCACTGACGGGTTTATCGATGTTAGTGATGTGATTAAGATAATAAAAAAGCGCTCTTCAAGTGAAGAGCGCTTTTAGTGTATCTAAAAGGAACTAATTACTTCTTAATACCTTCGATATGAAGTTCCATATCGACGTAGCTTGAAGCACCCATTACTGGGATGTCAAAGTCAGCAAGCTCTAGGCGAGTGTTGCCAACAAAGCCAGCGCGCTCGCCGCCCCATGGGTCACTGCCAGCACCAACGAATTCAGCCTCAATAGTAATAGGCTTAGTAACACCGTGTAGCGTTAGATCACCAGTTACATCTAGTTTGCCATTGCCTTTATCAACCACTTTTGTGCTCGTAAAGGTTGCTTCACTGTATTTACCAGCATCGATGAAGTCACCACTACGAATGTGTTTGTCACGTTCAGCATGGTTTGAATCTAGGCTGGTTGTATCAACAACAACATTTACTTTTGAGTCAGCAATGTTGTTTTCATCAAAAGAAAAGTCACCAGAAAATGTATTGAAACGACCTTTGATGAAACTGTAACCCAAGTGGCTAACTTTAAAGTTGATTGAAGCGTGAGCACCTTTGGTATCGATGACATAATCTGCAGCTTGCGCACCAAATGGCAGTGCCATAGCGATAGCTAATCCTGTAGCGAAAAGTGACTTTTTCATTTTGAAGCTCCTAACATTTTTCTTAATGTGTTGTCTTTATCGATAAAGTGGTGTTTTAGTGCAGCAATAGCATGTAAACCTGCAATCAGGATAACTGCCCAAGCTGCATAGAAGTGAATCTCACCTGCAATATCTGATTGGCCTGGGAATAACTCTCCCGCTCCTGGCACGGTGAACCAATTAAACACTTCGATGCCGCGTCCATCAGACGTTGAAATGAGGTAACCTGAAACAAAGATGGTGACCAATAGTAGGTACATGACACCATGCGCTGCTTTAGCAGCAAGCACTTCGTAACGTTTGCCTTCTACCTTTGGTGACGCCGTCACATGTTTCCATACGATGCGTGCCAAAGTTAAAATAGCGAGTAAAATACCGACAGAGCGATGGTAATGCGGCGCAGTTCGATACCATTCGCTGTAATAGCTAAGGTCGACCATCCACAAACCCACTGCAAATAGACCAATAATGCACAGCGCTGATAACCAATGCATCACGCGTGCAGTAAGGTTGTAATTCTTTACCAGTGTATCCATCTCAAGTTCCTAGATATATTCCTAAGTTAATGCTGAGCAAGAAACACTACATTAACCTATTTACGTCATATGAAACAGATTATTTACCATCATTTACATCCAGCCAATGGTGCCGTATCTATCAAGTTGTTCGAATTTTTTGAAGGAACTTTAAATCGTTTGTAAAACTGAAACTTACAGCTTAATTTCTTGTTCTATCTCATACAGCTCTTCGGAAACTTCTAACATTCTGCGTTCAACCAGTAACTTAGCATCTTCAACACCCTTGTTATAATA
>NZ_WXWS01000576.1:0-3103 GCF_009904715.1 Vibrio sp. V42_P2S4T144
TTCGTACTCAATCCATGAATTGGGCTATCAACAAATGAATCAATTGATGTTTTTTATACGTATACTAATGAGAATTAGTAATTAAATAAGTAACGGAATTTCAATATGTTGAATATGGATTTTTCAAAAAGAATCGTGATAGATACTGCTCAACAGGAGTGGATCGCCAGCCCTTCCAAAGGTGTGTGGCGCAAACCTTTGGAACGAGAAGCCAAAGAATCAGGGCATACCACCAGCGTCGTTAAGTACGAGCCAAATTCGCAGTTTTCGACTCATCCTCACCCTCAAGGAGAAGAAATATTGGTGCTCGAGGGGGTATTCTCTGACGAATACGGTGACTATCCTGCCGGCACTTACCTTCGTAACCCTCCAGGAAGTCAACACGCACCATTTAGCAAAGAAGGCTGTGTGATTTTAGTTAAACTAAATCAGTTCGAATCTGAGGATCTTGAAACAGTTCGCATTAATACAAACCAAGCGAGCTGGCAGAGTGGTGTCGGTGGGTTGCAAGTCATGCCGCTGCATAATTTTGAGCACGAACATGTCGCATTGGTTAAATGGCCAAAAGGTAAGGAGTTTCAACCACACCGTCACTTTGGTGGTGAAGAAATTTTCGTATTGTCAGGAGAGTTTAGAGACGAGCTAGGTACCTATCCCGCTCTCTCTTGGATTCGAAGCCCACATATGAGTGAGCATTTTCCTTTTGTAGAGCAAGAAACGATCATTTGGGTAAAAGCTGGTCACCTGCCGCTCCAAGCTCCTGCTCAGCACTTCTAGTGTTTGCACACTTGGCATCGTCCATTGGAACTAAAATCGGCCCGCAATTTACGAGCCGATGATCATTTCGTCACTAAGAACCCATTATTCGCGAGTGGAGCCAGTCTTTGAGCTCAGCCCGGTTATGTTTTAACACGTTCATTTCGTGATCATCAATCGGGCTTCCTTGAAGTTCTAGTACGCGGATTTCCTTATCTAAAGCATTGTAGTTTTTAACGGTTTCAGCAAATGATGCATCGTTTTCGGTAAGCTGAGTAATGGTATCCAAATGTTCTGGGAATTCATGAGTTAATGAGTGATTTTCACCTAACATAGAGACCTCTTGGCTATTATTTGAGTACAAAATAGTGCCTAATTTTTGAGCACCACATGTATAACCGTAGCATCTAATGAGACGTTAATTCGTCGCACCGTCCACAAAAAGAACAACAAAGTTATTTTCAATTTTTCCTAGAAAGTGTTTTCTTTTTAGTCTCAATAGTCGAATGCAAAAGATGCCACTATGATCGTTCTATATTAACCCTCAACAATGAGAGCGATCATGCGAAAGACAATTCTAGTTACTGGATCTACTGACGGTATTGGTTTAGAAACCGCGAAAATGTTAATTAACCGTGAACAACACGTAATAATCCATGGCCGGAATATAGAGAAAGTTCAACAAGTTGAGCAAAGTTTGAGGGAGATGAAAAGTGGTAAAGTTGAAAGCCTTGTTGCTGATTTATCCTCTCCCAATGCGGTAAAACAGATAGTGATGGAGATAACAGAACGGTTCAATCATTTAGACGTCATCATTAACAATGCTGGTGTGTACGCAACACCAAATCCAAGAACTAAAGAGGGTCTTGATGTACGCTTCGCAGTCAACACCATTGCTCCCTACTTACTCACTAGAGAGCTATTGCCGTTGCTCGGAGATACGGGTCGTGTGGTTAATTTGTCTTCAGCTGCACAAACAACAGTAAACACTAGCGCTTTACTCGGTAACAAACCATTGTCAGATGGCGAAGCATATGCCCAAAGCAAATTGGCATTAACGATGTGGTCACGAGCAATCGGACTAAAGCTTAAGAACACTGGCCCTATGTTGGTATCAGTAAACCCAAAATCATTCCTAGGTAGTAAGATGGTTAAAGATGCTTATGGGGTTGCTGGTGGTGATATCCGCTTAGGAGCAGATATTCTAACTCGCGCTGCGCTATCAGAAGAGTTTGCTCAAGCGCATGGTATGTACTTCGATAATGACATTGAAGCATTCGCGCCCCCACACCCTGATGCATTAGATCAAAGCAAAACACAGCAGATAATTGATACTATTGAATTAATCTTAAGCAAACTCTATTAATAACAATTAAGAATTATCTTGAGGTTCGTTTTTATTCGGACCTTAAAAACAATGTATTCGATAAGTGAAACTTGTTATCACTTTTCCGCAAACTCCCAATAAGGTGGCGTGCCATAGTATTCAGCAAAGAAATCAATAAAGGCACGCACCTTAGGCGCAATTAAACGAGAGCTTGGGTACACAGCCCAAATCCCAGCATCCATCGCTAAAGGGTGATCTTCGAGTACTTCCACTAGCTGACCACTTTGTAATTCTTGATAAACACTCCAAACCGAGTTGATAGAAATACCTAACCCGTTTACCGTCGCGTCTCTCATCGCATCACCATTATCAGTTTTAAAACGACCAGAAGTTCTTACATTGACCATTCCATCTTTTGTATTGAATGACCAATTATTCATTCCAACTAAGTTAATACATTGATGATTCGTCAAGTCTTGGGGCTTGTTAGGTCTCCCAAATTGTTCAATATAATCTGGTGATGCAACGATAATACGACGATCTGGCGCAAGCTTTCTTGCGACCAATGAAGAATCTTTCAACTCAGCGACACGAATGGCGACATCGAAACCTCCCTCAACCAGATCAATAATGGAATCAGAAAATCGGCAGTCCACGGTTAACCCTGGGTAACGCGCCATAAAACCTTTTAATGCGGGCACAATATGCAAGCGACCAAAAGTTGCAGAGGCGGTTATACGTAATACTCCCGTTGGCGCACTCTGCCCTGAGCCAACAGCTCCCCTTGCTGCCTCCACTGTTGCAAGGACCTCCTCCGCGTGAGGTAAAAAAGCCTGCCCCTCTTCAGTTAAGGAAACTTTGCGTGTGGTGCGATGAACTAAACGAACTCCTAAGCTGTCCTCAAGTTTGTTGATGTGCGCACTAGCGACAGCAGGAGAAAGTCCAAGCTCCTGACCAGCCATGCTGATGTTGTGTGTCGAAGCCAAACGGACAAATAGCTTTACATGATCGATGTTCATT
>NZ_WXWS01000264.1:0-3100 GCF_009904715.1 Vibrio sp. V42_P2S4T144
ACCTGGCATTGCAAGAGGTAGCACCAATGCCCACTGCAACCATTTTTCGGTCGGCAGTTTACACATGGCCATTATCCAAGCGCTTGGAATACCAAGAATTAAGGACAGCACCATTACGCCAACAGTTAGCGCAACCGTGTTAAAAATATAAGTCGGCATGACCGTTGCCATTAAATGAGCAAACAAATCATCCGTTTCACCAATTGCGGTGTAGAAGATCGCTAAGATCGGCAAAACCAGTAGCAGAGTTATTACCCCACTACTGGTTTTCCATAAAGAGTGTTTATCTTTCATCGCCTAATTACTGCAAGGCTGTATGAAATACAAATGCTGTTGCAAATACATCTCATATCCTTTAATCAAATGGGGGTACTGTTATACCCCCACAAGGAATTAAAGGTCAAATTTCACTTCATCTAATAGCTTAATTGCCGCTTCGTGGTTGGCTGCAATATCGTCTAGAGAAAGCTTGTCTGCTTTAAAGTCACCCCAAGATTCCACAAGCTCAGAACGCTTCACGCCTTCTTTAACTGGGTACTCGTAGTTAACTTCTGCGTACATTTGCTGCGCTTTGTCACCCGTTAGGAATTCCATTAGCTTCACAGCATTGTCTTTGTTTGGAGAGTACTTAGCCATCGCCATACCAGAGATATTCACGTGAGTGCCTGTAGTCTCTTGGTTAGGGAAGTTGATGTAAACTGCATCAGCCCAAGCTTTTTGCTCTTTGTCGTTAACCATTTTACCTAGGTAGTAGCTGTTACCTAGAGAAACATCACATAGGCCTTCTTTGATCGCTTTAACTTGTGCACGATCGTTGCCTTGTGGTTTGCGAGCAAGGTTTGCTTTCACGCCTTCTAACCACTCTTTGGTTTCTGCTTCGCCATTGTGAGCAATCATTGCTGAAACTAGAGAAACGTTGTACGGGTGCTTACCGCTACGAGTACAAATTTTACCTTTGAACTCTGGCTTAGCTAAGTCTGCGTAGTTGAAATCTGCGCCTAGTTTACCTACGCGATCACGTGATGAATAAACGCTACGAGAACGTAGAGTTAGAGCAAACCACTCATTCTCTTTATCTTGGTATTGAGCAGGTACGTTTTCTTCAATGATTTTGCTATCGACTTTCTGAACTAAACCTTTGTTTGTCAGTTCAGCTAGACGGCTGATGTCTGTCGTAAGAATAACGTCAGCAGGGCTGTACTCACCTTCTTGAGCTAGCTTTTCTGCTAAGCCTTTTTTAGCAAATTTTACGTTTACTTTGATACCAGTTTCTTTAGTGAACTCATTGAACATAGGTTCAACTAGGAAAGGTTGACGGTAAGAGTAGACGTTCACTTCTTCAGCAGCCATTGCTGTTGGAGCTAGAGTAGCGCAAGTTAGTGCTGAAAGAGTTAGCAGTTTTTTCATTGTTTAATCCTTTACCATGCTAATGATAACGTTTATCAGTTGCGTTATTATATGTATGTTCAATAAGAAGACAATGACGAATATTAAAAAACCTGCTCATCGGAGCAGGTTTTATTGTGTTAAGTGTGTAACCATTTATTACAAGCTAATGATTATTTCACCGTAACAAACTCTGGGTAAGCACCAACACCACAATCATGCATGTCCATACCTTCCATTTCTTCATCTTCTGTAACGCGAATCCCAACGGTCGCTTTCAAGATTGCCCACACAACTAGGCTAGCACCAAATACCCAAGCAAAGATAACTACGGCACCTAAAAGCTGTGCACCAAACGTTGCATCACCGTTGCTCAGTGGCACTACCATTAGGCCGAAGAAACCACACACACCGTGAACTGAGATAGCACCTACTGGATCGTCAATTTTAAGTTTATCTAGAGCAATGATACTGAATACTACTAGTGCACCCGACACCGCACCAATCGCAACCGCGTACAGTGGTGATGGCGATAGAGGGTCTGCAGTGATGGCAACCAAGCCAGCTAGCGCGCCATTGAGGATCATCGTTAAATCGGCTTTACCCCAAGTAGTTTTACAAACGAATAGCGCCGCAATTGCACCAGCAGCCGCTGCTGCGTTAGTGTTTAGAAAGATCTGACCTACCGCTGTAGCATTCTCAAAATCTGAAACCATCAACTGAGAACCACCGTTAAATCCAAACCAGCCAAACCAAAGGATAAAAGTACCCAACGTTGCCAAAGGCATGTTAGAACCTGGAATCGGATAGATTTCACCATTTTTACCGTACTTACCCTTACGCGCGCCAAGCAGTAACACACCAGCAAGAGCAGCAGAAGCACCTGCCATATGTACGATACCAGACCCCGCAAAGTCACTAAATCCAGCTTCTGCTAGGAAGCCTCCACCCCATGTCCAGTAACCTTCCATTGGATAGATAAACGCAGTTAAAATCGCAGAGAAAATCAAGAAAGACCAAAGCTTCATGCGCTCAGCTACCGCACCAGAAACGACGGACATAGCAGTTGCAACGAAGACAACTTGGAAGAAGAAGTCAGACTCTAAAGAGTGGTCGGCCCCTTCACCTTGAGTACCAATTAGCGTACCAAATGAAGGTAACCAGCCTCCTTCTCCATTATCGACATACATGATGTTATAACCGACAATCAGAAACATCGTGCATGCGATGGCGTACAAACAGATGTTCTTCGTAAGAATTTCTGTTGTGTTTTTAGAGCGCACAAGGCCAGCCTCTAGCATCGCAAAGCCTGCTGCCATCCACATTACCAACGCACCGGAAATGAGGAAGAAAAAGGTGTCAAGTGCGTAACGTAACTCGGTTACTGTTGTTGTTAATTCCATAATAAGTATCTCCAATCCTTTGAATTCTTAAAGTGCTTCTGCGTCCATTTCGCCAGTTCGGATACGCACCGCTTGGTTCAGATCGTAAACAAAAATTTTACCGTCGCCGATTTTTCCGGTTTGCGCAGCTTTTGTAATTGCTTCAACAACGCGATCTACATTGTCTGCGTGAGTCGCGATTTCAATTTTCACCTTTGGTAGAAAATCGACTTGATACTCTGCACCGCGATACAATTCCGTGTGACCTTTTTGACGACCGAACCCTTTAACTTCTGATACTGTCATCCCTTCGATACCGACATCAGCCAATG
>NZ_WXWS01000014.1:0-3087 GCF_009904715.1 Vibrio sp. V42_P2S4T144
ACTCAACGTCTTCTTTCAACTGCTCTAAGCCTGCCAGTAAGTTTTGACCGTTTTGCTCAAGTGTCAGCTTCAAAAGCTCTGGGTTAGTGGCGATGAAGTTGGAAGGAGAAAGGGCGTTAATGGCTTGGCGAGAGAAAAAAATAATACGTTCTTTCGTCTTTTCATCTAAGCCTTCCAAAGACTCGATGGTGTCCAGATAGGTCTTACTAAATAAAAGGTAGGATTGTTTGATGAAGCTATACATGGCTTCATTTTGCCACGCTTCGTTTGAGAAACGCTTATCCCCTTTTTCAGCTTCGACGATTTGTGCTTGGTTCCCTGCCAATGCAACATTCTGCCAAATTTGCAGCTGCTGTTCCCACCACTGTGCTTGCAGCTTTAAAATCGCAGCAGGCTGATTCGCAGCTTGTTCGAACAGTTTGGCAGTATCCTCAAAGTTCACTTCTTGCATGGCCTTGTTTAAAGGAGAGTTCACGACTGCCTTGTTCACTTCGAAATCATGCCACCACTGATGATTGGTTTCCTGAAGCTTCACAAGATAGTCCGAAAAGAAGTGTTGAAACATAGTCTTACTCCTATATTCGGAAAAAACAACGCCGCCCAAATCTAGGGGCGGCGAGAATCGGACAAATTACGCTGGAGTAACAGTCTTTAGATTTTCCGAAGTCATTTTCTCAACGTCTTCTTTGAACTCTTTTGCAATCGCTTGAAGCTTGTTGCTGTCATCCATCATTTGTTGAGAAAGTTTAGTAAGTACGCTTAGTTGCTGACTGTTGAAAGCAGTCAATGACGTTACGTCTTTGATTTCTGTCGCTGCTTTCATCTGGTTTAGACCCACTTCACTGTATGTGCGAATGGCGTTCAATTGAAGCTCGGTCAACACTTCTACGTTTTTTGTCACTAGCTTGTTGAACTTCAAGTAAGGTTCTAGATTTTTTTCAGTTTGATCGCTAAATGTTTTGAAGAAATCTGTGTACATGGTTTGTCTCCTAGAGAAAGAATTAAAAATGTCCGTTTAAATAATTACTTAACTGTCTTTACAACCACAGCCGTGCCCATGCCGCCGCCCACACAAAGTGAAGCAACGCCATATTGACCATTTTGTTTATGAAGCTCGTGAACCAGCGTGACTAAGATTCGGTTTCCAGATGCACCAAGCGGGTGTCCTAGCGCGATAGCACCACCGTTAAAGTTCGCTTTATCTTGAATCGCGTTAACTGGAACTTGGTTTGTTTCCGCCAACTGATGAATCACGCCAAGTGCTTGCGCTGCAAATGCTTCGTTTAACTCGTAAACGTCGATATCATTTACTGTGAGTTCTGCTTTTTCGAGTGCTTTATTGACCGACTCAACAGGACCTAGGCCCATGATCTTCGGATCAAGACCCGATTGCGCGTAGCTTACGATCTCAGCAAGCGGCGTTAATCCATGCGCTTTAACTGCGCTTTCAGACGCCACGATAATCGCACTCGCTCCATCGTTAATGCCTGATGCATTACCCGCAGTCACAGTGCCTTCGCGGTCAAAAGCAGGACGTAGCTTGCTTAAGGCTTCCATTGTCGCGTTCGCTTTTGGGTATTCATCCGTATCAAACATCACGGCTTCACGGCGTTGCTTTACTTCCACTGGCACAATTTCGTCTTGAAATTTGCCAGCTTCGATAGCGGCTACCGCTTTCTGTTGGCTAGACAGCGCGTATTCGTCTTGCTGCTGGCGAGTTAAGCCGATTTGTTTTGCTACGTTTTCTGCCGTCACACCCATGTGATATTGGTTGTAAACATCGGTTAAACCGTCCGCTACGAGCAGATCTTTTAGCTCCAGATTGCCCATTTTGTTGCCATCACGAATGCTGCTTGGTGCAGCAAACGGAATCTGAGACATGACTTCAACACCCGCTGCTACAACGATCTCAGCATCGCCACTACGGATATGGGACACGGCATCCATGACCGTTTTCATGCCACTACCGCAAACCATGTTTACGCCATATGCAGGAACAGATTCAGGAATCCCCGCAAACAGTGCCGCTTGGCGGCCAACACCCATTCCTTGACCTGCACCAACAACGTTGCCAACAATCACTTCGTCAACCTTGTCGCCAGGCAACTTTGCCGCTTCCAACGCGCCTTTAATCGCTACTGCTGCCAGATCGCCAGCAGAAGTATTTTTCAGGCTGCCACCAAAAGCGCCGATTGGGGTACGCTTCGCCGCTACGATAAATACTTTTTCCATCATCTTATCTCCTTAGTGCATGTATAGGCCGCCGTTCACCGACAAAGTCTCTCCGGTGATATAGGCGCCCGCATCGCTGACCAAGAAGCTCACTGATGCTGCAATTTCTTCTGGTGTCGCAAAACGTTTCATTGGAATTTGGTTCGTGATAGATTCCAGCACTTCTGGCTTCATTTGCTCAACCATTGGCGTACCCGTGTAACCCGGCGCGATAACATTAACTGTTACACCCGAGCGAGCACCTTCGTATGCTAAGGCTTTAGAGAAACCGATCATCCCAGCTTTCGCCGCCGAGTAGTTTGCTTGACCAAACTGCCCTTTAAGACCATTGACTGAAGAGATATTGATGACACGACCACCGCCTTTTTCGCACATTGCAGCAAAGAGGGGTTGCGTAACGTTGAATAAACTATTGAGGTTGGTATTGATGACATCATTCCAAGCTTGCGCAGTCATCTTTTTAAACACGCCATCACGTGTAATTCCTGCGTTGTTGACAACAACATCAATGGTTCCTTCCTCCCCAAGCAATTGCGCCAATTTCTCTGCACACTCTGTCGTGTTTGTTACATCCAACTCAAAAAGGCGAACCTGATCTTTGGTAAACCCTTTGCTGTTGAACCACTCCAGCGCACATTCGTAGTTACCTGTGAAATAAGTAGCGATTACACGGTAACCGTCATTGACTAATTGAGAGGAAATAGCAGAACCAATTCCGCCTTTTGATCCAGTGATCAAAGCGACTTTCTTCATTGAAGACTCCATTCTTAACGGCATTTAAAAAGCAAACTTAATACACTGATGAAATAGTTCATCAACTGACGTGTTTATTTATTCTTTTGACAACCAATCCCG
>NZ_WXWS01000648.1:0-3076 GCF_009904715.1 Vibrio sp. V42_P2S4T144
GTAAAGTGAAACAAAAACACAGATAGAAAATCCCCAAACCGAAGTCTGGGGATCGTGATGTTGGGAACTAAGTTGTCGAGTGCACTACTGAGCTATCTTCTCCAGTACACGCATCAGCATTTTGATTCGCGGTTCGATAGACTCAAGCAACAAGTACTCTTGATCGCTGTGGAAGCCCGCACCGATAGGTCCTAGACCATCCAAAGTTGGAACGCCAAGAATCGCCGTATTGTTTGCATCAGAGCCGCCACCGACTTCTTTCCAGTTGATGTCGATCGCCAGTTCACTTGCCGCTTCTTCAACTAATGTCATTAAGCTTTCTGTTTGTGGGCTTGGCACCATAGAAGGCTTATACGCTTCACGAACCAACTCAATGCTCACGCCATCAACGAATGGTGTTTCCAGCATGCCGTTTAGCTTGCTATCGACATCATCGTATTCTTCGTTGCTCCAGAAACGCACATCCACGATCGCTTCAGCGTGCTCAGGGACGATGTTCGCTCCGTTGCCACCAGAAACAATACCGACATTCAGCGTGGTACCAGATTCAAAGTTGGTCATTGCATTGACTGCTAGAATCCAATTCGCCATCTCAGTGATTGCGCTGCGGCCATTTTCTGGCTCGTTCCCTGCGTGAGCAGCAACGCCATTAAAGGTCATTTTGTAGCGAGCCATGCCTTTACGCGCTTTCACTAAACCACCGTCTGCACGTGCCGCTTCTGCAACCAGTACATTCTTAGCGTTTTTCGCTACTGATTGAATCCAATCCACAGAGTCCAGAGAGCCCGTCTCTTCATCTGGGTTCATGCAGATAGCGATAGACAGCTTATCCAACACCGCTTGGTCTAGATTGCGCATCGCGTATACGATGTTGAGCAAGCCAGATTTCATGTCCGAGACGCCCGGACCGTAGGCTTTCTCTACATCTTGAGACATTGGACGAAGCTCAGCAGTACCCACAGGGAACACGGTATCCATATGACCAATCAGCATCACGTCGATTTGCTCAGCTTCCGGCTTATTTCGAACTTCAAGACCGATGCCCGCTCTGCCACAGTCGATGCGTTTTACGCTCCAACCTGACATCGCTTGGTACTTCTCTTCAAATTGAGAAGCGATAAACTCGATACCATCAGTAGTGTAAGTACCACAATCCACATTGATTAGCGGACGTAGCTCTTCTAGATATTCATTTAGAGAGAATTGCATGATTCACTCCTAGACAAACAGATTCATCACCAGCATTGCGCCAAACGCGTTCAATACTGAGATCGCAATCATAACTGGGATGTAACGACCTTCAGTACCAATTGGGCCCATGATACGACCCATGTACTGAACTTGAGAGCCCATTAGGTAGATAGCAGGTGCAAGAATCGCAATGTGCGTACCGTTTAGGATGCCTTGGTCAAACAGCGTGATAACCACACCCACTGCGCCGCCCATCGACATCCAAGCGCCGATAAGAACAGCAGCCGCTTCACCAGGAAGGCCAAACACCGCCATGATTGGAGAAAACACCGTGCCCATCAGATCCAGCGCGCCAGTGATTTGCAGCGCTTTGATGATAACGAACGCCATCAATACGTTAGGAACCGTAGAGGTAGTCGCAATTACCCAACCTTTCTTAGCACCTTCGACGAAGATATCCGTCACCATTGGTTTTTTCGCTTTAACGTCACCCATTATGCCGTCTCCTCTTTTAGGTTCTCTGATTTGTTTTGGTCTTGTTTGTCTTCTTTACCTTCCGTCATGTTCAGGTAAATACGGAACAGGTTTGCACCGATGATCTTGAATGCGAACATCACCACAACCGCTAAACCAATAGAAGACGTGACCGCTAGAGAGCCGTCAGCCATCGTCAATGTGAACAGCACAGCACCTGATGAGAAGAAGTTCACGATGGTCGCACCTGCAGTAAACTGGAACATGGTAAATACGTCCGTTTCACGCTTAGTTAGGTGACCTTCATCTTTTAGCTGACGCGTCATCGCCGCGCCCGCGTCGGTACTTTGTAGAGAAGCAATTAAAGCCAGACCAGAGTTACCAGGGATGCCCATTAGAGGACGTAGAAGAGGAGTAAGAAGCTTACGAGCTGCTTCAAGTGCACCGTAGTGCTCAAGTACGTTGATCATACCTAAGGCGAACATAACAGTTGGAATCAAAGTAAGTGCGAAAATGAAACCGTCGCGAGCACCGCTACCACCAGTACCGCGAAGCGACGTTGTTGCAACTTGCACACCGTCAGCCGTTTCGGTGACACCATACGCCACCTTGCCGAAAGAGCCATTGAGCGTTGTAAAATCGAATACACCGTACCATTCGCTAGATTGCATCAGGCCAGAAAAGAACACGACCGCAAACGCCAGAGCAACGTAGCACCCCAGTGTAACTTTACGCTCAGTTTGAACAGGAATTTTCATAACATTACCTACACATGTGGAACTTAACACATATGTTCACCTGAATAATGTGCTAGAGAGATGATCAAAATCAATCCGCCTGCCGAACATTATCGCGACTCAGTTATGAAGTTTTGTTTTATGATTCCAATCACAATTGAAAGATAATAAAAATTTGTGCTAACAATTAGGTATATTAATCTATGTCGATAGCTCACGACTTCTTCATCAACTTAACAAATGATTCTGACGAATATTGCTTTCTACAACATTCATGACGTACTTCATACTTTGGCATTGAGGCAATATCGATTAACTCGAAAGTAACATTCAGCCACGAAATTTAGGTTAGGATGGCCCGGTCATATGTAAACGGCATAAACCAGAATTAACAGGACTATACGACCCATTGTTACGCTCACAATATAAAATAGCCAAATGGACACTCGCCCTCGTGCTTTGGGTGGTGATGATATGCTTAAGCCAAAATTCTGGTTTCTCGAAAAGCTGCCCGAAGGCTCACCAAATACAGAGTCAGCAAGATGAGAGTGTGAATTTATCACCATCTTGCGACCTTTCAGAAAAGCTGGTTCAAGCGTACCAACATCAGTTTGATCATATTCTTATTCCATTTTTTCTGTTTGCTTTGATTGTGGCGCTGCCGATGACAACCA
>NZ_WXWS01000326.1:0-3072 GCF_009904715.1 Vibrio sp. V42_P2S4T144
ATACTGGTCAATGACAGAAACAAATTCTGGCTTCATTGCCGTGACACTGCCGACCACTAGGTTAATGATCGCTTCAACTTGTTCAGGCTTTAAGTCTTCACCAGGTTTGAGCTCAAGCATGACAGATGCTGAAGGATTCTCACTGTTTTGGCGGACGAATAGAGTTTGACGAGGTATTGCTAAATGAACACGCGCGTTCGCTACTGAGTTCAAAGACATGATAGTACGTACTAACTCACCTTCTAAACCATGACGATAACGCGCCGTTTCCATAAATTGGCTCGTACCAAGAGAGCTATCTTCCTTGAGCGAATCCAAACCTGTCGGCAGCTTAGCTTTGACACCTTTTGATGCAAGCAACATGCGTACCTTCGCAACCTCACCTTCTGGTACAAGAACTTGTCCATTTTGCTCTTGCATGCGGTAGCTTACGCCTTCGCTTTCTAATACCGACACAATTTCGCCGATATCAAAACGCTCTTGCTGGCTATATAGCGGACGAAAGCTCTGCGAGGAACTCCATAGTGCAACCACAATAATCGCTGCAACAATCGCAGCTAACACCGCAGATAGCACTAAGTTTCTCTGACTGCT
Organism: Vibrio sp. V42_P2S4T144; assembly: GCF_009904715.1. Classification (NCBI taxonomy): domain Bacteria; kingdom Pseudomonadati; phylum Pseudomonadota; class Gammaproteobacteria; order Vibrionales; family Vibrionaceae; genus Vibrio; species Vibrio sp. V42_P2S4T144. The sequence continues at coordinate 595 of NZ_WXWS01000326.1, forward strand.
AGACCAGATTTGCTTCAGCTTCGTTGTCACATCGTCCATGCCGTTGGCAGTAGAAAATGTCTGTGCTGTGCCGGTAGCCATAGCTGTGTTTCCGGCGACTTGGGGGGTTAGTTCTGACATGAATTACACCGGCATCTTCATAATATCTTCAAATGAGGTCACGACTTTGTTGCGCACTTGCATCAAAGCATTAAAGGACAAGCTGGCTTTTTGGCTCGCGACCATTGCACCAACTAGGTCATCACTTTTTCCTGTTTCTACGGCCGTCATTTTTTGACTAGCCACTGATTGATGTTGATTCACTGTATCCAACACATTTGTCATCGCTTGTGAGAACGATAAAGGTGCGTTTAGTGATTGTTGATCTAAAGGATTTGCACTCACGATAAACTCTGGCGGCTGCACTTGTGCCTGCATCGCCTGCATTTTTGACAACATAAGTTGCTCTGCCGAGACCGCATGAGTAGGTTGACTTGCCATCTATTTTTTCTCCTATTAGGCAGCCGAGCCTAGTGCCGACTGTAAATCAATACCATGTTCTCGCATTGCTGCGAGCTTGTAGCGTAGCGCTCGAGTAGAGACTCCAAGCGCGTTTGCGGTTTTCGTTCGGTTTCCACCAAACTGACGTAACTTTTCCAAAATAAACTGATATTCAGCTTGCTTCTTCGCTTCTACATGACCAAAACTTGCAGTTGGCTCTGCTGTAGGAACTGACGCGACAAGCTCAATAGGCAGCATCAGGTCATGGGCTGTAATGTAATCACCATGACGCATGACCAAAGCGCGTTGAATGACATTTTCCAACTCACGAATATTGCCCGGCCAGTGATACTGACTCAGCGCACTAATCGCATCTTGGGATAGGTGACAGCGGCTGCTATCTTGATACTTTTCAATAAAGAATTGGCTAATCGGTAGAATGTCCTCTTTTCTTTCGCGCAAAGGCGGCCAGTGCAGAGGCAGCACATCTAATCGATAATAAAGATCTTCACGGAACGTGCCTTTTTGAACTTCCTCACGTAAGTCTTTGTTGGTTGCCGCAATAACACGAATATCGAGCTGAACGGCTTTATGGCTACCAACACGTTCTACTTCACGCTCTTGAAGGACGCGTAACAATTTCGCTTGAACCGCAGGTGACATTTCACCAATCTCGTCAAGCAGAATCGTCCCGCCATTTGCTTCTTCAAACTTACCGCTTTGAGAATTTGTCGCTCCGGTGAACGCGCCTTTTACATGACCGAATAGCACAGCCTCTAACATTGACTCTGGAATGGCGGCACAGTTAACCGCCACAAATGGACCATTGATACGCGGAGAGTGCTCATGCACATATCGCGCCAGCACTTCTTTACCCGTTCCCGATTCACCTGTAATAAGCACACTCGCGTTAGTACATGCTGCACGATGCGCCAATTGCAGAACTTGTTTGCTTCTCCAAGACTCCGCAACAATGTTGGCCATTGGCTTACCTAACGCTTCAACACGTTTAAGCAGATTAACCAACTGATTAGATTCAAATGGGCGTAATAGATAATCAGTAGCGCCCGCTTTCATCGTCTCAGCAGCCAAGATGCCTTGTTCTTGATCGACAATCGCAATAACAACACCCGAATTTCGCTGCTTTTGGTGACACGCGACAAACTCACGAACACACATATCCGGCAGCGTAGAGCTCACTAAAGTGATTTCTGCTCGCTCTTCAAGCAAAGCGCCTCGACCAGTACGAGTGTGTTTCGCGGTGTAACCTGCATTTTGCAACACATCCAATACTGGTTGAGCAAGAGCTTCATTTGGCTCAACCAACAAAATTTTCGTTTTCGTCATCATTGAACCTTAACTTTCGTTTGTTGATTTTGTGATTGTAGATCTGGGTGGTGTTTCGTAGCCGTATACTCGTTGTCCCTCACTAAACGCAGGGTGACACGTCGGTTTTTTGCTTGGCCATTAACCGAGTTATTGCTGGCAATTGGGTAACGTGAACCATGAGCTCGTGTTTCGATCATCGACTCGTCGACCCCAAGCTCAATCAAAGCATTGGTGACTTGCTCTGCTCGAGTACGTGACACAGAAAGGTTCGTTAAACTTGAACCAACGTTATCGGTGTGACCGTCGATGAGGATTTTGGTCACTCGATCATCCACAGATACATAGCTATACAGCGCTTCTAGTGTTGCTTTCTGTCCACGACTTAACGTCTTCTGACCAAACTCAAATGAGAGCGCCATATCCCTTGCCTCTGAAAAAGACAATTTAGGCAATCGCGCGCGACACGCATTAAATGATTTCAATGCGTTTTGAATTTGAAGAGTAGGAATCACAATCTCTGAAACAGAGGAAGCATTACTTCCTTTAAGTGACAGCGTCACCCAACTACCCGAAGCAATTGAATCCATGAATTCTTCAGCGCCTTTATTAAAGATGAAACGCTGAGACGGCTTAGTAAATTCAAGGGAACCAAATTCTTTTCTATAAAGC
>NZ_WXWS01000204.1:0-3072 GCF_009904715.1 Vibrio sp. V42_P2S4T144
ATTTTTCTACTAACTAACAGCGAAGCGTTTAGAAGCTACGGCTGTATTGTAAGCCGAATAGAATTGCATCAGCATGAGTTGTTGCTGTTACACCGGTAGAAAGACCAGGAGCTAATTGAGTATTCTCATTAACTTTTACATCTTCACCTAACAAGTACGTGAAGCCAAAATCGATGTTTGAGCTATTATCAATATGGTAAGAGAAACCTGTGGAGAACCACTGGCGATCTGAGTCTGGTACCGAGATAGACGTTACTTTATCTTGAGCGCTTGTGTCGTACATGTAACCAGCACGAAGTGTCCAGTTGTTGTTTAGGTAGTAAGTACCACCAATTGCGTAGTGCCAGCCATCTTGCCATTGATAGTCTTTCGAGTAACCACCTTTAAGTAAACCCTGATTTAGGTTCTCAAAATCAATTTGGTCGAAATCTTTCCAACCGATGTATTGGATGCTGTAGTGTACAGCAAACTTAGTGTCTTGGATTTTGTGGAAACCAGAAAATTCGGCCATATCTGGTAGAGGTAGCGTGATTTCCTGACCTTTATCGTCTTTCGCCGTAAATTCAGGGCTGTAACGATATGCTAGACCAAAACGGTTGTTTTCATCTAGTTCGTACACAGTACCAACGTTAAAACCAACAGCCCAACCATCAGCTTTATCTACGTCCAGAATTTTTTGACCGCCAACCCCTGGGACTGAAGAGCTAGTTGTACGCTTCATTGTGCCTTGGCCGTAGATTAAATCTAAACCAGCACCAAAGCTCCATTGTTCGTTTAAACGGTAAGAACCCGCCAATCCAAAGTTGAAGCTTTTTACATCCGTAAGACCACCGTACTCGGTTGCGGTGTAGTTATCTGAAAATTCAGTTTTAGTGCCGAAATTAGAGTATGCGTTTACGCCCCATGCAAACTTGTCATTTACTGGAACGATTAGGTGAATGTTTGGAGCTATTGACGTATCACCCACATCATCAGTGTCAGCAACATTTACAGTACTGGAGCCCAAAGGAGTATTAACGTTATATTTCGCATCTTTCACTTCAATCATTGAAGTAATGCTTTCGAAACCTAGCGACAGTTCCATTTTATCAAACAGAGCCATTGCTGCTGGGTTACGAGCCATTACCGCTGCATTATCTGCGATTACTGCATCACCAGCAAATGCACGGCCGATGCCAGTTGCTGATTGAGCGTTGATTTGGAAACCCGCTGCCATCGATTGACCTGAGGCAAAAGCTACCGTTACTGCTAGGAGAGTCTTTTTAAACAGACGCGTGTTCTGAGTCATTTGTTTTTCCTTATTAGATTCGTCTCTTTGGACGATAAATTGAGCTTTTGCTCAGTGGCGCAGATAGTAGTATCAATAATTGCTTGGACAAATCCGACCATTGGATAAAATTGAATAAAAATTGCAGAAATGATGTCTAAAAGACGGGAAATTGCACTTAAAATGCATAATTTAGAGTTTAAGCTCTAAATGCTATAGCAGTGGTGAATGTTTTGTGCTCTATTTATACAAAAATGCCGCTAAATAAGATCATTTAGCGGCATTTAACCTTTTGAAGGCTGGAAATCGTCGAAGTTGTTACATCGGCTTAATCATTGATGCAAGAGTCGTAGCGATCGCATCAATATTTTCACCTTCTTCCCCGACTAAAATCAGGCTTGAACTCCCGACGGGCTGAACGATTCCGGTCATGCCATCCTTACTAAAGTCGGTACTTTGTTCGCTTGGAATACCAGTAATAAATAACGTTACTTTACCTTTTGGACCTTGGAACACCATATGCACCGCGTTGGATTCGCCAAAACCGCAGTGGTTTAGGTAGTAAACGTGATATGGAAAGTTTTCACTAAACTGGTAATGAAATGGCGACATTTTCGCATTAATTTGCGAGCTCGGTACATCCTCATCAAGATGACGAACAAACGGTTCTTCATGAATAACGTGTTTCATTGCGGTATCCGCTAAACTGGCTTGTGCTGGAGACACCAAAACATTTCCCCAGTTTACTTGGCCAACTAATAATCCTGCGGTGAACGCAATAGAAGCGGCAAGTGCCATTGCTTTGCGGACAAAGTTTGGTCTGACGACCTTCTCTTCATCAAGTGCACTCGACGTCTGGCTAAATAAAATCTTATCTGCGAGATCTTCGGGTACATCCACATTCATGGCTTGTTTAATTTTTACATCGAGATCCAAAACGTCATCAACAAACTTATTGTTGGCGTCGCTACCAGCTAAAGCTTGCAGAATCTCTTCATCCTTTTGTTTTGGATCCGACAAAATACGACGACGAAATTCTAAATCATCCATTCTTTTGTCCTCTCTTAGTATCTTGAGAATCCAACATCTCTTTAAGTTGATTACGAGCGCGAAATAGTCGAGTCATCACTGTGTTTTTATTTAAATCAAGAATGTCGCCAATTTCTTCTCCACTGAAACCACCGACAACTTGGAGAAATAAAGGCTCACGATATTCAACATCGAGCTTCATGATCTGTGCCTGCAGCCATTCTTGCTGATGATGTGAGTCATCGCTGACTTTAGCATCATTGCCGTAATCATCGATATCAACTAAATCAAATTGTTTACGTTCGAAGCGGCGCGCATTTTCTCGTCTCAATATTGTGATGAGCCAAGACTTGGCAGCTTTTTCGTCTTGGAGGCTATCGAGTGACTTCCAAGCTCTAAGACAGGTTTCCTGAACTAGATCTTCCGCGACCGCTTTATCTTTGCACAACCAATATGCGTAGCGGTACAAGTCACGATGATACCCTCGGACGAGCGCTTCGTATTTTCTTTGCTTGTCCATATCAGAGTTGACCGGACTGTTGGAATTTTTCTTTCCAAACATTTTTAATATGGCCACAGGAGCCTCCATCCTCGCTCTGTGAGTTTCTTATTTGTTCTGAGCATGACTTTACTTGCTTCATCGCTTAGCGGTTTTGGTTGCAGGATTTGTCATGCAACCCCTTTGACACAATAAGCCATGTGGTTACCTAAAAGTGTATACGCAAATGTCAGATATCATCGAACACGAATTGATATATATTGTTAACAATATCATC
>NZ_WXWS01000381.1:0-3041 GCF_009904715.1 Vibrio sp. V42_P2S4T144
GACTTCTATACGAAGTCATGCTCTATAGAGAGTAGTAAATTCTCTTTAATGATTATTTGTAACACAACCAGTCCCAGTTACCCGAGATATCACGCTGCAACGTTTCTTCATCGTACCGCTAAGTGTCCAGCAGACCATGAAAGAATAGAAGATGGTGACGGTTACACCTGTGAGCCTATCGTTCCTGCGTGTGAGTATGGTGAAAACCCTGACGGCACCTGTATGGACGCTTGCCAGTTTAAAAAATCCATTGATGAAACCAAGCTGCTTCAATGGCTGGCGTACGTCTACGGTGAACAAGTTACTGGGGCATGCTATGGCGATTTTGGCGCAACCCGTTGCGAACTAGAACGCATTCCTAGTGATACTACGCTGTGTACGGGCGTTGATTCTGGCGAATGGACACAAAACACAATCTGTCATGGAACGTTCCAGTTCAAAGGAAATCAATGTGAAGGCGGTACACTTTTCTGGGGTAAAGATGGCCCTGACACCCCTATTATTCCTGATGACCCCATTCATGACCCTGACGACCCAACAGGCGACATCGAAGACCCTAGCGTATTACCTGATGGCTCAACCAATACGGTGAATCCACCGGATACCGACAGTGAGCCAGACGTGGAAGAGCCTGACACCGATGAATCGACAGACACGGCAGTTCTGAAAGCCATTACTGGGATGAATAAGGACGTCAACAAAGCCCTGAATGACATGAACATCGACATCAATCAAGCCAGTGCTGACGTTCAAAACCAAATCATTGCGCTGAACGCGTCGATGGTCACCAACACGCAAGCCATTCAAAAGCAGCAAATCAATGACAACAAGATTTACGAAAACACTAAGGCCCTTATCCAACAAGCGAATGCTGACATCACCACGGCCATGAACAAGAACACCAATGCCGTTAATGGTGTGGGTGACGATGTAGAGAAAGTTGCAGGCGCAATGGATGGTATCGCGGATGAAGTTTCCGGTATTTCTGACACCTTAAACGGTATCGCAAACACAGATACGTCTGGTGCAGGTACGGGTGGTACGTGTATCGAGTCCCAAAGTTGTACTGGCTTTTATGAGTCGGGCTATCCCGATGGTTTAGGTGGTTTGGTGTCCGGTCAGTTAGATGATCTTAAACACAACACCATCGACAACTTTGTGAACTCGTTTGGTGACCTCGACTTATCCAGTGCCAAGCGCCCTTCTTTCGTGCTCCCTGTGCCGTTCTTTGGTGACTTCAGCTTTGAGGAACAAATCAGCTTTGATTGGGTGTTCGGTTTTATTCGTGCGGTGCTCATCATGACGTCAGTGTTTGCGGCGCGTCGTATTATTTTTGGAGGTTAATATGGATTGGTTAGTCGATTTATTTAACAAGCTGTTGGTGTTCCTCTATCAGCTTTTAATCTCGCTGGTCAACATGCTCAAAGACCTGTTCTTTTGGGCGGTTGAGCAAATCATGGCAATGGTGAATCTGTTGCTCTCTGGTGTGTTCTCCCTATTCGCTCCGGTCGATATGAGCCAGTACATGACCAGTATTCCGCCTACAGTGGCTTGGGTCATGGCGGCGGTCGGTGTGCCTCAATGCCTGTCCATCATTCTGGCCGCGATTACGGTGCGCTTGATGCTGCAATTGATTCCGTTTACGAGGTTAGGCTCATGATATACGCCATAGCAGGAAGACCAGGTGGCGGTAAAACCTATGAGGCGGTTGCCTACCACATTATTCCGGCCATTAAGGATGGCCGTAAAGTCATCACCAATATCACCTTAAACATTGATTGGTTCGTTAAGGTATTTGGTGAAGACGTTCGAGAACTCATCAAAATCGTGGATGGTCGTTTAACGGATTTTGGTTCAACCTCGCGTCCGTTCAGTCAGATTGAAGACTACTCGGACGAATGGCGCAATGAAAAAGGACAAGGACCACTTTATGTGGTCGATGAGGCGCACATGAGCTTGCCAAGTCGAGGCTTGGCCGCGCCGATTCTAGAATGGTACTCAATACACCGTCACTACGGTGTCGATATCATCTTGCTCACGCAGAACATCCGCAAAGTGCATCGAGACATTAAGGACATGATTGAAGTGACCTACCGATGCACTAAGAACACGGCCATGGGCTCAACCAGTTCTTACACCAAGAAAGTGCAAGATGGTTGTGCCGGTGAAGTGGTGAACACCTCTACCCGATTTTATAAGTCAGAGTACTTCCCGTTCTATAAGAGTCATTCGCAATCCAACAAGCAAGTGCAGGAAGCCGAAGCAAAAGACATTCGCCCGTTCTGGAAGCGTTGGCCTGTCGTCGGAACGGTGGTGCTGCTATCGCTTGGATTGGTTTTCAATATCTGGGCTTGGTGGCCGGAGCCAGAGCAACCGCCCGACCCCGTTAAACCACCACAACCAGTACAAGCGCAACTGCCTGACGGAACGCCAACGGTAGATACGGCAGAAACCAAAGCGAAGAAGAAAAAGAAAGCATCAGGGTTCGGGCCTTTGGAAGATTACGACTTCTACATCACCGGATACGCAAAGCAAATCGCCTACGCCAAACGGCTGAAGTATGCTGCCGAACTCGACCGTGACCTGACGTTCTACAAGATATACATCGATGTGTACGATGGCCGCGACAAGCTATTCAGTTTCGATCATCTGGACTTGGTAAAGATTGGGTATCAGTTCGAAGTGTTGAGCGACTGCGTATATCGAGTGACTTGGGAAGAAACAGAGAGGATCTTCACGTGCGGCCAAAGAGAAAAGCCATCAGACATATTGCAGCAAAACATGCCTGTCCATATCTAGACCGCTCGCCACAGCGTCGAAGCTAGCGCAGTCTGCGTAGACCGAGGAAGCGGAACATGTAGGACACCAAACCTTGGCACTTCCACACCGAACTTAATCATGGGGCTCTATACGAGCCCTTTTTTATTATGTGCGCGGTATTGCGAGCATTTTGGGAGGGGCCCGCTTTGCGGGAGGGACCTAAAAGCGGAGCAAACCCCCGAATCTGTATTACGGGGGTAAATTCCTACTCAGTACTAACC
>NZ_WXWS01000084.1:0-3033 GCF_009904715.1 Vibrio sp. V42_P2S4T144
GCCTTGGATAGAGTCAAGAAGCGTTTGGTACTTCAAGTTAGAGATGAAGATGTGCTTCTCGTGATCTGGCAGTTTGTTGTAATCGATACGGTCGCTAGATACGTCTACTTCTTCTGGACGCCAGAAGAAAGAAAGTTGTTTCTCGATAAGTTTTTCGAAAATCTCAAACTTTTGTTGGTCGTAACGTGCAACGTTTACTGATTGACCTAGGAACATTGGTTCCTTCAATTGGTCATTCTTTTTTTGGTTAAAAGTACTGTAAGCCATAATGCCTCAATTCCTTTTAAACCTCCCCGTAAGGGGGAGGTTATCGATAGTCTGTCTTTACGGGTTCGCTAGGTACGGGAAGATTAAATCTTACAACCGCCGCCAGCACAATCGTCATCTTGTGGTTGAACAGCGTCTTTCTGTTCATCTTTCGCGCCATCACGAGTGTTGTGGTAGTAAAGCGTTTTCACACCAAACTTATACGCTGTTAGCAGGTCTTGAAGTAGTTTCTTCATTGGAACCTTGCCAGTCTCGTAACGTGACGGGTCGTAGTTAGTATTAGCAGAGATAGCTTGGTCAACAAACTTCTGCATAATACCCACAAGGTGTAGATAACCGTCGTTCGAACCGATATTCCAAAGCAGTTCATAGCTGTCTTTAAGTTCTGTGAACTCTGGTACAACTTGCTTCAGGATACCGTCTTTCGAAGCTTTTACTGAAACGTAACCACGTGGTGGCTCAATACCGTTAGTTGCGTTTGAAATCTGAGAAGAAGTCTCAGAAGGCATTAGTGCAGTCAGTGTTGAGTTACGTAGGCCGTGCTCCATAATTTCTTTACGTAGGCTGTCCCAGTCGTAGTGCAGCGCTTCGTCACAAATTAGATCGATATCTTTCTTATACGTATCAATCGGCAGTAAGCCTTTCGCGTAGTTCGTCTCGTCGAATGAAGGACACTTACCTTGCTCTTTCGCCAGTGCTACAGATGCTTTCAATAGGTAGTACTGCATTGCTTCGAACGTACGGTGAGTTAGGCCGTTCGCGCTACCGTCAGAGTATTTCACGCCATTCTTCGCTAAGTAGTAAGCAAAGTTAATCACACCAACACCTAGCGTACGACGGTTCATAGTCGATTTGTATGCCGCTGGTAGAGGGTAATCTTGGTAATCAAGCAGTGCATCTAACGCACGAACAACAAGATCGGATAGCTCTTCGAAATCATCTAGAGACTTGATAGCACCTAAGTTGAATGCAGAAAGCGTACACAGTGCGATCTCGCCTGAGTCATCTTCAACGTTAGTTAATGGTTTCGTTGGCAGTGCGATTTCTAAACATAGGTTCGACTGACGAACTGGAGCGACTTCAGAATCAAATGGGCTGTGAGTATTACAGTGGTCCACGTTCTGGATGTAGATACGACCCGTTGATGCACGCTCTTGCATTAGCAGAGTGAACATTTCAATCGCTTTAACCGTTTCTTTCTTGATTGAAGGATCGTTCTCGTACTTCACGTATAGACGCTCAAACTCTTCTTGGTTTTCGAAGAATGCGTCGTACAGACCAGGTACATCAGATGGTGAGAATAGCGTAATATTGCCGCCTTCAACTAAACGTTGGTACATCAGTTTGTTTAACTGAACACCGTAGTCCATGTGACGAACACGGTTTTCTTCAACACCACGGTTGTTCTTAAGTACCATTAGTGAGCGTGCTTCACCGTGCCACATTGGGTAGAACACAGTAGCTGCGCCACCACGTACACCACCTTGTGAACAACATTTTACTGCTGTTTGGAAGTACTTGTAGAACGGAATACAACCAGTGTGGAATGCTTCACCACCGCGAATCTCTGAGCCTAATGCACGGATACGACCTGCGTTGATACCAATACCAGCGCGCTGAGATACGTAACGAACAATTGAGCTTGCTGTTGCGTTAATAGAATCAAGACTGTCGCCACACTCGATCAGAACACATGAGCTGAACTGGCGAGTAGGGGTACGCACGCCAGACATAATTGGCGTAGGTAGAGAAATCTTAAATGTCGATGTCGCATCGTAGAAACGTTTGATGTAATCAAGACGTGTCGCTTTTGGATATTTCGCAAATAAGCACGCTGCTACAAGGATGTATAAGAACTGAGCACTTTCGTAAATTTGGCCCGTAACACGGTTCTGTACGAAGTACTTACCCTCTAGCTGCTTAACTGCCGCGTATGAGAAATTTAGGTCGCGTTTATGGTCGAGGTACGCATCAAGTTCGTCGAGTTCTGCTTTTGTGTAGTCTTCTAGAATATGTTGATCGTACTTACCCATATCGACGAGGCGAGACACGTGATCATAAAGCGTTGGTGGCTCGTATTGGCCATACGCTTTTTTACGCAGATGGAATACCGCTAGGCGAGCAGCTAGGTATTGGTAATCCGGAGTCTCTTCAGAGATCAGGTCTGCCGCAGACTTGATGATTGTCTCGTGAATATCTGTCGTTGTGATGCCGTCGTAAAACTGGATGTGAGCGCGAAGTTCTACTTGAGAAACCGAAACATTATCTAGACCTTCTGCAGCCCAAGTGATAACGCGGTGGATTTTATCCAGATCGATACTTTCTTTACGGCCATCACGCTTGGTGACGGTAAGTTGTTGGTTCATTCTGCTTTATTTCCCTAAGAAAACTGATAAAAGCCGTATTTTTGTTTGTTTATGTGCAATATGAGTAAAGCTTGCGGCGGCTTTGTGATCAAAGTCTATCTATATATTGTCGCTTAAACACAACATATAGGGGTTCATTTGTTTGCGGGTTACAAGATAGTGCTATTACACTGATTTATCAAGGTACAGATCGGGGATGACTTGTGGATAACTGACAAAATGAAAAAAATCAGTAAGTGAACACTAACCGATGAGAAAAGGGCAGACTTGAATGGTTAAAAGTACGGTTTCGAGATCGGTTTAGAAATAACCGCATGCAAAAATATTTTCCTTGATCTTTGGCCGTTTTTATCTACGAAAAATGGCTTGGTCAAAATGGAATCTAGAGCACGAATTTTAG
>NZ_WXWS01000420.1:0-3029 GCF_009904715.1 Vibrio sp. V42_P2S4T144
GGACGCTGATCCGCATTCTACTTCCACTCAATCAAGGAGCAGAGCAGGCGTGAGTTACAAAGTTTTAGTCGTGGACGATGAGCCTCGCATTCATACCTTTATTCGAATTTCGCTGTCTGCTGAAGGGTTTGATTACATTGGCGCGAGTACCATTGCAGAAGCCAAAGCGTGTTTCGAAGCACATTCGCCGCACGTCATTCTGCTAGATTTAGGCTTGCCCGACGGCGATGGGAAGGAGTTTCTCACTACGCTTCGTCAGACGTATAAAACGCCAGTGCTAGTGCTGACGGCTCGCGATCAAGAAGAGGAAAAAATCCGCCTTTTAGAAGCGGGCGCGAATGATTACTTGAGCAAGCCTTTTGGCGTAAAAGAGCTCATCGCGCGCATCAAAGTGCTGGTTCGAGATTTGGTGGATGAGCAATCCATCGCTGATGAGCTGGTGGCTGGCCGAGTCAAAATCATCAAAAGCACTCACCAATTTTGGTTGGATCAGAGGGAAATTCCACTCACCAAGAAAGAGTTTTCTTTCATTGAACAATTGATTCTCAAGCCGGGAAAACTCATTGAGCAAACTCATTTGCTAGCGGTGATTTGGGGAAAAAGTCATGTCGAAGATACTCACTACTTACGCGTGCTAGTGAGTCAACTACGCAAAAAACTGAACGATAGTGCTGACGAACAGCGGCTATTAAAAACCGAGCCGGGGCTGGGTTATCGTTTAGTGCTTGAGACGTCCAAGCACCACTAAATTCCAAATTTAATCAACGTTAATGCCAAGGTTTAGTGCTGGTTATCAGCACTCGAACAGGATTCGTGTTGCCTATTTTCCGCGACGGAAAATCAGTCTAGCCCTTAACGCATTAGCATTTTCTATACATAAAACACAGTTAGGTATTGATATGGCTCACTTTACAGTAATTGGTTTAGGGCGATTTGGCGTTGCCGCCAGCTTAGAACTTATTCATCTTGGACACACCGTAACGGGGGTGGATAGCGACCCGAAAATCGTCGAAAAATACGTCGAAGAGTTAACGCAAGCGGTCATATGTGACGCAACAGACGAAGGTGCACTCAGAGAGTTAGCGTTAGCGAACAGTGATGTGGTGTTGGTGGCGATTGGCGAAGACATGCAAGCCAGTTTGTTGTGTACGCTGGCGCTGAAAAATCTGGGTGTGAAATCTATTTGGGTCAAAGCGAGCACCAAAGCACACCACACCATCGTGTCTAAGCTTGGTGTACAACGCATTATTCATCCGGAAGAGGAGATGGGCGTAAGAGTCGCGCAGGCACTCAACTATCCGATGGTGAACAACTATTTGGAAATGGGGCATGGTTTGTATGTGGTGGAAATCCACGTTAAATCCAATCTGCACGATACGCCGCTTTCTAAGTTGATCAGCCGAGGCAGTTACAACATTCAGCCTATCTTGGTGAAGCGCGAAGAAGCCGTCTACACCAATATCAATGATGAGTTTGTGCTTAATGAGTTCGACACGCTGTTGCTTTGCGGTAGTCGCGCTGAGCTGAAATACGTCGCTCCAAGGTTGGTGTAACATGGTTTTGTGGCATCCCTCTGTTATCCCAATCGAGCGAAAACCCAAAGCGGGCAAAAAATTGTTGGGCGCACCGCCATTAATACTTAGCCTCAGCTTTGCGTGCTTGATCATGCTCGGCACGGTCTTACTCAAACTGCCGATTGCCACCACAGAGCCCATCACTTGGATTCAAAGCCTGTTTACAGCAACATCGGCCATTACGGTGACGGGATTAGTTGTGGTGGACACGGGCACGGCGTTTACGCCTTTTGGGCAAGTGGTTATTGCTTTCCTGATTCAATGTGGTGGCCTAGGTTTGATGACGTTTGCTATCGTGACCTTGCTGGCTCTGGGCGGAAAAATTGGCTTTTTGGAGCGAGCAGTCGCGAGAGAGGCGTTCAACCAGACTGATTCATCGACACTCATTGCCACTGCTAAATCTGTATTGATGTTCGCTCTGCTCGTTGAACTTATTGGTTTCACTATTTTGAGCGTTTATTGGAGTGAAGAGCTAGGCTGGGAAACCAGTTTGTTCCATGGTTTCTTCTACACCATCAGTGCGTTTAACAATGCAGGTTTTGCGTTGAGTGCCGATAGCTTAATGCCTTACGTGGACGACCCGGTCGTTAACTTCACCATTACCAGTTTGTTCATTATTGGTGGTTTAGGCTTCTCGGTTTGGATTGACTTAAAACGCAATCGCCGTTGGCATCGACTCACCGTTTACAGTCGAATGATGATCTTAGGCACGATGATCATTAACGTGGTGGCACTTATCGCGATTTATCTGATTGAATATGACAACCCCAACACGCTTGCCCCGTTGAGCGAAGCAGGGAAATGGTGGGCATCGTGGTTTCAAGCGGTGACGCCAAGAACGGCAGGGTTCAACACTTTAGCTATCGATCAGTTGGAAGATGCCACAACGGCGATCATTCTGGTGTTGATGTTTATCGGCGGTGGATCATTGAGTACGGCAAGTGGCATTAAAGTTGTGACATTTATAGTGTTAGTCTTGGCGACTTACAGCTATTTGCGTCGCGATGAAGCAACCTATGCCTTTCAACGCGAGATTCCCAAAGAGACCATCAGCAAGGCATTGGCGCTGACTCTGATCTCGGTGGGGGTGACTTGGTTTGCCATATTCACGCTGTTACTGACAGAGAAAGCGTCTATGTTAGATATTATGTTCGAAGCGGTCTCGGCACTGGGTACGGTTGGGTTATCGCGAGGCTTAACGGGCAGTTTGTCCGAACCAGGTGAGTTAGTGATCATCTTCATGATGTTTATGGGACGATTAGGCCCCCTTACTTTGGCGTACTTCTTAGCCAGTCCAAGAAAGAAAAAAGCGCGTTACGCGAGCACTAAACTGGCAATAGGGTAAATGGGCTAACTCGTACAAAGTGAGCAAAAGGCTAGGCAAAAGGGGAGTAACTGCTCCTCTTTTTGTACTCGTTGTAGCCACGAAACTGTATACGGCGGTCTCTCTCACAA
>NZ_WXWS01000154.1:0-3028 GCF_009904715.1 Vibrio sp. V42_P2S4T144
CGGTTGGGATGATTTAAAATGTGCAATAATTAATTTTTGTTTTTATGAATCATGAGAGAGGCCAGTAATACCAATGAGTTCATGGTTTTCTCAACAAAAAGCCCTTTCTCTAACCAAAACCTGAGAAAATCCTCCCCAAAATTCTCAACTACCCCATCAGGTCGATCAATGCAATCCTCGACATTTTGTTGCTAACCAGCGCTCTGCGATACAAACAAGCACTCCTCCTTTGCATCTTACAACCAAGAACCCGCATAAGAGACTTTTGGACATTAATGAGCTACGCTAACCTCCCTAATAATCGGAATTGACATGAGGAAATGTATGGCAAACCTTAGTTGGAACGCTGAATATTTGTCTAAGGCTGTTGGTGGAACGTTTTCCTCCATCGGTTAGGGGTTACCTCATAACGCTCTTTAAATTTATCTCTGAAAATGAGAACTGAGCTAAACCCTGTTTTTGCAACAATCTGTTCAATAGACAAATCTGTAGATTCAAGTAGATCCTGAGCCAAGTTTAGTCGCTCAGCCGTCAGCCATTCTCCAAATGACATACCTGTAGCTCTATTAAATTTTCTCGTAAAAGTTCGGCGGGACATCATCACTGAATCTGCTAGATCATCCAGTGAATATTTTTGATTGATATCACGCCTGATATTGTCCATTAATGCATTGATACGTGAATCAGATGTCGTCACAGGTATAGGTTGATCGATAAACTGAGCTTGCCCACCATCTCTGTATGGAGGCACAACCATTCTTCTTGCTACTCGGTTCGCAATCGTACTGCTGTAGTATTTTCGGAAAACATACAGACAGCAATCGATACCTGCGGCAGTACCTGCTGAGGTTATCACCCCGCTATCTTCAACATATAAGGCATTCGTATCGAGCGAAACTTCTGGAAAGCGTTGACTAAAATCCTGTTCTAATTCCCAATGTGTCGCAGCTCGTTTCCCCGCTAATAAGCCAGCATAAGCGAGAACATAACCACCAAGACATAAACCGACAACCAATGCGCCTCGGGCATGAGCACGACAGAGAGCATTGAGCAACTTTTCATTAGGGCGCTCGTCAATTGTTCTCCAATAAGGTACAACGATGATGTCGCAATACTCTAGGAAATCAAGCTGCGCCTCGGTATGAATTTCCATACCGATATCAGATAAAATCGGTCCTTCCTCTCCAGCGACAAATTTAAGCTCGAAAAAAGCTTCATTAAGGGTATCTCTTCCAAACACAATGCTAGGGACAGAAATATGAAACGGGCTAAAGCGATTGAAAACAACAACAGCAACGGAAGGAATTTTATGGTTTTCATTGAGATACATAGTTCGTTTCCAAAGTAAAATGCACAGAGCAATGTCAATGAATCACTCTGTGCCGTTATCAACTCTAACTCTGTAGTTGCTTCATAATATCAACCTCATTGAAGTGCGCTCGTTTTTCGATGATTTTGCCGTCTTTAATCTTTAGCTGCATCATCAATGAAAATCGAACCTTCTTCCCTGTTGGCTTCAAATTATGCATAGGTGCCGAATGAACGCCTTCAAATATCATATAACAAGCTACTTTATCATCATGAGCGAAGATGTCATGTATACGGAAAACAAAGCCAGGAAAACCGTCCATATTTCCCTTTTCCTGAGTAAGGAAACCGTTGATATCTAATGGTGTATCTACTTGTGAGTAGAAAGTGAATTGCTCATGGCACATTGAAGCTACTGCATCATAATCATCGCCCTCTATAGCCCTGTAGAAAGACTTCACTAGCTCAATATTTGTCTCAGATGTCATTACCAGCATACTCCTAACATCAAACTAAAGTGTTACTGTTTCACCATCTTCTGGAACAAACACAAAATCGCTAATCATATTTGCAACTGCGTATTCGCGCATTTCTTGAGTCGTTACCAATACATGGTTAACTGCGCCCATATGAGTCGCAACGATTTTTGCTTTAGGAAGTACTTGGTGTGTTTTTAGTACATCTTCTTTACCCATGATAATAGGTCCAAAGCCCAGTACATGCGCCCAGCCAGTATTGAGAATAACGACACCAGGTTGTTCTTTTTTCATGGTTTCTTCTACACTTGGGATCCAAATCGTATCACCAACCACGTACAATTTTTCTTCATCGGCATGAGAGAAGATAACGCCCGTCACTTCACCCAAAATTTCTGCCATTTGTTCATGCTGGAAAGCAGCTTCTGGGCCATGCTGGCAGACTGTACGTGTAAATGAAATACCGTGATATTCAGTCTTTTCAGAGAAAATTTTAACGTTGGTAAAACCTTGTGATAGAAGAATAGCTTCATCACCTTCGTGTTGTACAAAAATCAATTTATCTTTAGGTATCACATTTACTGCTGTTTCATCCCAGTGGTCTGGGTGAGTATGAGTTAGCAAAACTGCGTCCACATTGATGATGCTTTCAATAGGCAAAGGCAATTCAACTGTTGGATTGCGTAAGTGTGAATTTGCTGTTCCTTCAAATCCAGGGTAAGTGCCCTTTGGCGCTAACATTGGGTCAATAAGAAATGTTTTACCTGCATAATCGATGATTTGTGTTGCATTGCGAATTTGTGTGATTTTCATAATTGTGCTCCAGTATTGCTGTGCTTTGCTGTAATGGAGTCATTTTATGCAATAGGATAGACGCTCAAAAGTGGCTTAAAGGACACATAAGGATACTATTGGGACAAAACTTGTCCTTGGTATTGGTTGTTATTAGATAAATTGAGGGAAACTAATAGAAACAGCTTTAATGATCATTAACTGACTTAACACTGTTTGGGGCAGTTTTGCGTTACGATAATCTACCCCGTCAGCAAGCCGTTGGACAAAGGCGAGTTTGGCAGCCGCAAGCAAGTCTCTCTCAAAAAAGGCCGTTTGGCAGTATTGATTTATTGCTTAATGTTCCCAACTGCAAAACGTCGGAATCAAGATGAAACCTTTGTGATAAAATGCGCTTGAATAGATGATATAAAAATTAATTTAAAATAAAGGTATATTTTTTTTAATTAATC
>NZ_WXWS01000212.1:0-3015 GCF_009904715.1 Vibrio sp. V42_P2S4T144
GCGTTAGATAAGCTCAATACTGCTAAATCTGAATTGCAAAAAGCGGAAACCTTGAATGGAGAGTTTTCGAAACGAGAGCAAGCAGAAAGCGCACTCAAGCTGCATCTAGAACACTCAGATTCGATAAAAGCTCGTCAACAGCAATTAGAAAACGCTAAAAATGCCAATAAGATAGAGTTGCCCTACATCTCATTACAAAATGCAAAAGCTCAAACGCAAGAGCTTAGGCAAAAAATCGTAGCTTTGGAAGAGAGTCTCGAAAAAGCTAATGTCGTTGCGAGAGAACAAGAAAACTTGCAGCAAAGTGCAAAAGAGGCAGCGGCAAAGGTCCCGCAGTTAACGCAACTGCAGTATCAGCTTGAAAGTATGAAAAACAAGTTGGTCGAGAAAGACAATTTGGAAAGTAAAATAACGGCGGGTTATCAACAAAAACAACAATTTGAAGCAACGTTAAAACAGTACATAGAACTAAAAGATAAGTTAACGTTACAGGCCCAGCAGGGACAGAAGGAGCTAGAGAAAGCACGAGTTGATGTTGCGCTTATTGGCAGCATCGATGCGGAAATAAAACAAAAACAACGGCTGTTACAGGATCTACAAAAGCTGCATGATCTTACTTTAGAGCTCTCTAAACTCAATGCGCTAACTGTAGGCAAGCAGCAGTCACTACACGAAGCCAGTCAGCGCTATATGCAGCGTCAACAAGCCGCTGATACGATAGAGCTTAAGTGGCACAACGCTCAAGCGGCAGTATTAGCGCAGCGACTAAAAGCAGGTGAAGCATGCCCGGTGTGTGGTAGCGAAACGCATCCTAACCCCACAACGTTTGTTGAAGAAGCCGTTACAAAAGAGCAAGTTCAGGCGGCTAGAGCGAAAGAGCGAGAAGCTCAAACCTTGTTGAACCAACTAAGCAATCAGCTAGAACAACATAACGTTGTCATTAGTCAGTATCAGAATCAGTATAACCAGTTGAAAGAGGAGTTGGGTGAGTATGCTACATCTGAGATCTCGACGGTTCAAAATGATTTGCAAGCGCTTAATGCTCAACTCCTACGTCTACAAGCTATTGATATTGAAAAACTAGAAAGGAACGTTGAACAGCTTAATCAACGCTGCGTCGTGGGTGAAAATAAAATTCATGAGCTGCAGAATCAAATGGCGGCAAATGAATCAACCGTTAAAGCGAACCAAGAACAATTGGCTCAATTACAAGCTTTTATTGACCCAAAATACAGTTCCGCTGACTTGCTTGAACGTGAAATTTTGCTGACAAAAGAGCAAATTCTGAGTTTGAACACAGGCTTAGAAAAGGCGCAAAACGCTTTGCAGCAAGCGATATTGGAGAAATCAAATGCGGAAAGTCACTTAGCGACGAACAAGCAGTGGTTATCTGAGTCAGAGCAAAAACTTAGCCAAGCAGAATTAGCGTGGAATGAGGCACTACAGGCGAGTAAATTTGAAGATGAAAGCCATTATCTAAGTAGTCGAGTGGGAGATGATGAACTTCAAGCCTGGCAGCAAGAAATAGACAGCTTCAAACAGGCACAAACCAAGCTTGAGCAAACACTACATGATTTAAATCATGCATTGAAAGATCTTGAAAGGCCTAATTTAGAGTCGTTTAACGACAGGTTAACCACTCTGCAGGCGCAATATATTGAAGTAAGGAATCAACTTGATACCACACGCTCAATATTTGAACGTCTTGAAAAGGTTCGTAAAGATATTGCCGTGTTGCATGAGAAAAATAGTAAGTTAGAAGAAGAATACAAAGTCTTTGGTACGTTGTACGACGTTGCTAGCGGTAAAACAGGCAGCAGGGTTAGCCTACATCGCTTTGTTCTTGGTGTACTGTTGGATGATGTGCTGATTCAGGCCTCTCAACGCTTAAGCCTTATGAGTAAAGGGCGCTATATTCTTGCTCGAAAAACAGAGGGCTTCAAAGGCGCTGCGGGTCGCGGCTTAGATTTAATGGTTGAAGATGGCTACACAGGAAAAACGCGTGATGTTGCGACACTTTCCGGCGGTGAATCATTTATGGCAGCGCTTGCTCTGGCACTTGGTTTGTCGGATGTTGTGCAATCCTATAGTGGCGGTATCCGTTTAGACACTTTATTTATTGATGAGGGCTTCGGTAGTTTAGACCCAGAGTCTTTAGATCTTGCTATTCAAACGCTAGTGGACCTGCAACAGACTGGGCGCATGATCGGTGTTATTTCTCACGTTTCTGAGTTGAAAGAACAAATGGCGCAGAGGATTGATGTAGAACCATCAAGACTTGGTTCAACGGTGTCGATTAAATCTCAATGTCGCTTCGCTGTCTAATTCAGTGACTACTGTTAGATCAAAAAGCCCCTAATGTTGGGGCTTTCTGACTAAGTCGCTACTGTTCGCAAAAGTGGCCTTCTTTTGGCGATTGGGTAATCGCATATTCGCCATCGAGGTTGCGATAAACAATCGTGTTCCAAACAGAGCCATCATCCAATTCAAACTCAATAGCATAGTTGACGCCGCTAACGATTTGCGCGTGAACATTCAGTATTTGTTTAAACGACGCTATTGTGTCCATTTTCTTTAAAACAAAGGCCATTGCCTTTTGTGCATCAGGGGTCGCGTTAAACTCATTCCACCCACCTGGCATGTTTCCTTGTGCATTACATACATCTGCCGAGGTCGTTAATTGTGTCGTTGCGCTCGGCTTTTCCTGCTGACAACCTGCAAGTAACACCAAAAGTGCACAAACTGACACTGTTTTTAATTTCATAACAATAACCTCTGTCTATAACGCAACGTATTATAGGAGGGTGATATGCCTACGAATGTCTATGTTGTGCAAAGTTTCTATATGCATAGGGTTAAATGCTGACAAAATGTACAAGCATGGTGAGCTTGTAAGTCAAAAATAGAGCAATCTTGTTATCGATTTGCTGAGATGACGAGGTTTCGGTGTTCAGCGCGCTATTGATGATGAAGAATTGTGATGTGTACCTATTAGGGCGATGGTGCGGCTTAGTG
>NZ_WXWS01000356.1:0-3011 GCF_009904715.1 Vibrio sp. V42_P2S4T144
ATTTACAACCTTTAGAGCAAGTTGAATTAACCGACGTTGGTGCGGCTATTATTACTTCAGCAGACATTAAAGCAGGTCTGCATAAAATGATTTCTGAAACGGGTTACGGTATTCCAGTTTTCTTAGTAACGGATGCAAACCCAGTTTCGGCTGAAGATTACGTTTGGCTAACTGGCGTTATCGATTTAGAAAGACAATCTATTGAGTACTACTGTCGTCAAATCAACGAAGCAGTAACCAAGTACGAATGTCGTCTGCTTCCTCCTTTCTTCAAGCAATTAACGCACTATGTTGAGATGGGTAACTCAGCGTTTGACTGTCCGGGACACCAAGGTGGTCAGTTCTTCAAAAAACACCCAGCGGGTAAACAATTCTACGATTTCTTCGGCGAAAACCTGTTCCGTAGTGACTTGTGTAATGCGGACGTGGATTTAGGTGACTTACTGATCCACGAAGGTTCTGCACATCAAGCGCAGGCGCACGCTGCAAAAGTATTTAACGCGGACAAAACTTACTTCGTACTTAACGGCACTTCTGCTTCAAACAAAGTAGTCTGTAACGCGCTGGTAACTGAAGGTGATTTGGTACTGTTCGACCGTAACAACCACAAATCGAACCACCACGGTGCGTTAATCCAAGCGGGTGGTATGCCAGTTTACTTAGAAACGGCGCGTAACCCTTGGGGCTTTATCGGTGGTATGGATGAACACTGTTTCGATGAAGAATACATTCGTGCTCAAATCGCGAAAGTGGACCCAGAACGTGCACGCGATGAACGTCCTTTCCGTCTTGCTATTATCCAACTTGGTACTTATGACGGTACTATCTACAACGCTCGCTACGTAATGGATAAGATAGGTCACCTTTGTGACTACATCCTGTTTGACTCTGCATGGGTTGGTTACGAGCAGTTCATCCCGATGATGAAAGACTGTTCACCACTGCTGCTGGATTTGAAACCAGAAGACGCAGGTGTGATCGTGACTCAGTCTGTTCACAAACAACAAGCTGGCTTCTCTCAAACATCGCAAATCCACAAAAAAGACCGCCATATCAAAGGTCAAGCTCGTTACTGTAACCACAAACGCTTTAACAACGCGTTTATGATGCACGCATCGACTTCACCATTCTACGCACTGTTCTCTGCGCTTGATGTGAACGCGAAGATCCACGACGGCGAAGCAGGTCTGCGTTTATGGCGCGATGCGGTTAAGACAGGTATCGAAGCGCGTAAAGAAATCCTTAAGAGTTGTGAATTGATTCGTCCGTTCATTCCAGATGAAGTCGAAGGCCAACCTTGGGGCAGCTACGACACTGACGTGATCGCAACGAACAAGAAATTCTTCATGTTTGAGCCAAACGCAAGCTGGCACAAATTCGAGGGGTACGGTGAAGGTCAATACTTCGTTGACCCATGTAAATTGCTACTAACCACAGCAGGTATTGCTGAAGATGGCAGCTACGCAGACTTTGGTATTCCTGCAACGCTTTTAGCGAACTTCCTTCGTGAAAATGGCATCATCCCTGAAAAGTGCGACTTGAACTCTATCTTGTTCCTACTCACTCCTGCGGAAGATATGGGTAAGATCCGTCACCTTGTGGCTCAAATTAACCGATTCGAAAAATTCATCCGTGATGATGCCCCTTTAAGTATCGTACTTCCAAGCGTCTACGAAGCGAATAAAGAACGCTACCGTGGCTACACCATCCGTCAGCTATGTCAGGAAATGCATGACATGTACAAAGAGCTGAACGTGAAACAGTTACAAAAAGCGATGTTCCGCAGCGAGTACTTCCCACAAATGGTTCACAAACCTGACGTAGCAACACGCAAATACTTCCGTGGTGAATGCAATTACCTACCACTTAAAGAGGCCGTGGGCCGCGTAGCCGCTGAAGGTGCACTTCCTTACCCTCCAGGCATTATCTGTGTGATCACTGGTGAAGTCTGGACTCAACAGGTGGTGGATTACTTCCTATCTCTAGAAGAAGGCATTAACCGCTTCCCAGGCTTCGCGCCAGAAATTCAAGGTGTGTACCTTGAAGATGTTAACGGTCGCACTACCGCACATTGTTATGTCCTAAAAGATTAATCTACCCGTTCGCACCACGCTCCGGCGTCGGTGCGAACCGCTTATTCGTGGAGAATAATTTATGAGTACTGAAACTAAAAAAATGTCGGTGGTGCAGTTAACCATTCTGACGTTCATCAATATGGCTGGCTCCGGTATTATCATGCTGCCAAGTAAACTGGCGCAAGTGGGTACCATTTCAGTGTTGTCTTGGCTGATCACGGCTGCGGGCTCTTTGGCGTTGGCTTATGTGTTTGCAAAATGTGGTCGCTTTAGTAAACGAGACGGCGGTATGAACGGTTACGCGTCTTACGCATTCGGTAAATCGGGTGCGTTTATGGCGGGCTGGACTTACGGTTTGTCGCTCCTTATTGCGAATATTGCGATCGCGATTACCTGTGTGGGTTACGGCTCCGCATTCTTTGAAGTGACCCTATCTCCGGTCGAAACCTGTTTGTACACCATCGCCATTCTTTGGATTTGTACTTTCGCTAACTTCGGCGGTGCGAAAATCACAGGTCAAATTGGTACATTCACCGTGTGGGGCGTAATCCTACCAGTGTGTTCATTGGGTATTGTTGGTTGGTTCTGGTTTAACCCAACCATGTACATTGAAGCTTGGAACCCACACAGCTTGCCATTTGGTGAAGCGGTGAGTGCTTCTATTGCGATGACTCTATGGGCATTCCTTGGTCTTGAATCAGCTTGTGCGAACTCTGAAGCGGTAGAAAACCCAGAGAAGAACGTACCAATCGCAGTACTGGGCGGTACACTAATCGCGGCTGTGGTTTACATTGTATCGACAAACATCTGTTCTGGTATCGTTGCAAACTCTGAGCTTGCTGCATCTACAGCGCCATTCTCAACTGTATGGACAGTGATGCTAGGTTCAGCCGCTGGTAAAGTGGTTGCGGGTATGGCGGTATTGGCTTGTGCGGG
>NZ_WXWS01000342.1:0-3009 GCF_009904715.1 Vibrio sp. V42_P2S4T144
TGGATAACCAGTGGATAATTTCTATAAACAGAGTTATCCACAGGGGTGGTGTTTTCTTGAATAAAGTCGGAAAAATTTACGCGACCTAGATCGAGCGAACAAGATAGATTCAGATCAGCAGTCATGGCATCCTAGGCAGATCTCTCAAGTACTGAATTGGATACAGACAATTATGGCAAGTATTCCTGAAAATCCGTTGATCCTTATCGACGGCTCTTCTTACCTATATCGCGCTTTTCACGCCTACCCGGGCACCATGAGCAATGGTGAAATTCCAACTAATGCCGTTTACGGCGTCGTGAACATGTTACGCAGCATGATGCGTCAGTTTGCGTCTGAGCGCATCGCGGTGGTTTTCGATGCAAAGGGAAAAACCTTTCGTGATGATATGTATGCAGAATACAAAGCTAATCGTCCGCCAATGCCGGATGACCTGCGTTGTCAAATTGAACCATTACACAATGTTATTCGTGCAATGGGTTTGCCGCTGATCTGTGTTCCTGGCGTCGAGGCGGATGACGTCATCGGTACGTTAGCATACCAAGCATCACAAAAGGGCATGCCTGTATTGATCAGTACTGGTGATAAAGACATGGCGCAGCTAGTGGATGATAACATTACCTTGATCAACACCATGACGAACGTCGTAATGGATCGTGAAGGTGTGGTTGAAAAGTTTGGCATTCCACCTGAGTTGATCATCGACTACTTAGCACTGATGGGCGATAAAGTAGATAACATTCCTGGTGTACCGGGTGTCGGTGATAAAACAGCGACCGCACTACTGCAAGGTATTGGTGGTCTGACGAAGTTGTATGAAAACCTCGATGATATTGCAGGGCTTGGTTTCCGTGGTTCTAAAACCATGGCGAAAAAGCTCATCGACAACAAAGAAAATGCCATGCTTTCGTATGAGCTCGCGACCATCAAATTGGATGTTGAGCTTGAGGAAACGCCAGAATCATTGCTGAAAGCGGAACCAAATAAAGACGAATTAGTGAAGCTGTATGGCCAACTGACGTTTAAATCTTGGTTGAATGAACTACTTGAAGGCGGTTCTGGATCAGTGGAGGCCGTAGAGCTTGCAGGATCTTCACAAGCTTCTTCTTCTCAAGCCGAGATGGAAACTTCTGCGGTAACAATCGATCGCAGCCAATATGAAACAATTCTGGATAAAGAAACCTTCAATGCTTGGCTAGATAAACTTCAAACGGCTGAGCTGTTTGCATTTGATACGGAGACCGATAACCTAGATTACATGCTAGCGAATCTAGTTGGTTTGTCATTCGCTGTCGATGAAGGTATTGCGGCTTATGTGCCAGTTGCACATGACTATTTAGATGCGCCTGAACAGCTTGATCGTGATTGGGTACTAGAACAGCTGAAGCCAATTCTTGAAGATGCAGCGAAAGCAAAAGTCGGTCAAAACTTAAAGTATGATGCGTCTGTACTCGCTCGTTACGACATTGAGCTAAAAGGTATCAAGCACGACACGATGTTGGAATCGTATATCTACAACAGTGTCGGCGGTAAACACGATATGGACAGCTTGGCGCTTCGCTTCCTACAGCACAGCTGCATTTCTTTTGAGCAAATTGCAGGTAAAGGCAAAAATCAGCTTACGTTTAACCAAATCGAACTGGAACAAGCATCGCCATACGCGGCAGAAGATGCGGATGTGACCCTTCGTCTGCACAATCGCTTGTTTGCTAATATCGAGCAGGATGAAAGCCTGAAGACAGTTTACGAAGAGATTGAAATGCCGTTGGTGCCAGTTCTTTCGCGCATTGAACGCACTGGGGTCTTTATCGATGAAATGAAGCTGAGTGCGCAGTCGGTCGAGATTACCGCTCGCCTTGATGAGCTTGAAAAGAAAGCGTACGAAATTGCAGAGCAAGAGTTTAACATGAACTCGCCAAAGCAATTACAAGCCATCCTATTTGAAAAAATGGGTTTACCGGTTGTGAAGAAAACGCCATCAGGCACACCATCGACGAATGAAGAAGTTCTGCAAGAACTCGCGCTAGACTACCCACTACCAAAACTGATTTTGGAATACCGTGGTTTGGCGAAGCTAAAATCAACTTACACCGACAAACTGCCGAAGATGATCAACCTATCAACGGGGCGCGTGCATACTTCTTACCACCAAGCAGTGACTGCAACGGGTCGTCTATCTTCTACTGATCCGAACTTACAGAACATTCCAATTCGTAACGAAGCTGGCCGTCGTATTCGTCAAGCGTTTGTCGCGCCATCAGGGCATAAAATCTTAGCGGTCGACTACTCGCAAATCGAACTTCGCATCATGGCGCACCTTTCTGGTGACCAAGCGTTATTGGATGCATTCCGTGATGGCAAAGATATCCACGCGGCAACCGCAGCAGAAATCATGGGTGTTTCTATTGAAGACGTTTCAAGTGAGCAACGTCGTCGTGCGAAAGCGGTTAATTTCGGTCTTATTTACGGCATGAGTGCGTTTGGTTTGGCGAAGCAATTAGGCATTCCTCGTGGTGAGGCTCAAGCGTACATGGATACATACTTTGAACGTTACCCAGGCGTGATGCAGTACATGGAAGACACACGCAGCACGGCAGCAGATAAAGGGTATGTTGAAACGATTTTTGGTCGACGTTTGCATTTACCAGAAATCAAATCGCGCAACGGGATGCGTCGTAAAGCTGCTGAACGTGCGGCAATCAACGCACCAATGCAAGGTACGGCTGCGGACATCATTAAGAAAGCGATGCTGTTGGTTGATCAGTGGATTCAGGAAGAAGGCAATGGTCGTGTGAAGTTATTAATGCAAGTACACGATGAATTGGTCTTTGAAGTTGAAGAGTCATCATTGTCCGAAATTGAAAGTAAAGTACAGAAATTGATGGAATCTGCAGCAGAGCTAAAAGTACCGTTGGTTGCAGAAGCAGGTCACGGTGATAACTGGGATCAAGCTCATTAGTCACTTTTAGACCAAAATAACCAATTAATTATGAGCCAGCGCACAAACGC
>NZ_WXWS01000663.1:0-3007 GCF_009904715.1 Vibrio sp. V42_P2S4T144
GTCATAATGAGAGTTCTCAAAAATAGTTTCTTTTCCACCTAAGACTTCAAGTAAAAAACTCTTGGAAATATCACGATTACAGAAACATTTACTTTGGGTGTGATTTCCTACAAAAGGCCAATAATGCCAAAGGCTCTTATCATCGCTTAGTTGCAAATCACCATGTAAATCTTGCATCCATGAAAACTTATCTGCTCTTTCCAGTTCGAATTGCGAGAAAAGATCAAAGCTATCCATCACTTGATCGCGCCATGGGGAGTTACGGTAGTCCTCTATAGTCACAAAACCAGCGGAGCACTTAATATCTAGAGCTTCCTTTGCGGTCTGATGGATTGATTCATAAAGACTTTGTGACGACTCTGTATGCCAATCTGTAGGATGTTTCACAATAAATCGCTCAAAGTGTTTACGCTTACCGTCTAAGTATACTTTGGCATCGCGAGCAGTGAACGAGGAGAAGTCCGTTACTTGATCTTCTGTCACAGATTCAAGTAATTGCTGAATAAACGAATTACTCATATCAACGGCACCGCTACTATCGGCCCCATCGAGAACAACAAGTGGATTTTCTTCCGCATTTTTGGGAGAAATCTGTTTTTTGAAAAATTCGGGCGGCTCCTCAAAAGAGAACATCTCGATATGCACACGATTATCTTCTTTCTTAGTTCCAATTGCATCGTTACTGTACTCATGCAGTCCCATGTAACCGATATCTTCCCCAGCTGAAACCTTTATCCCCTCTCTAAATAGGAGTGGGAGTAAAGAAACCACACTACCGTCCCTAATCATTGCCGCCTTGTCCGACATCCATTTAGGTTCTGAAACTGGTTCTGATAGGACAGCAGAGGAATCTTCTAAAATGTCAAAGTCACTATTGAGACCCGAAGCAAACCAAACAATCTTGTTTAACAGTGCTTTTTCGCTACCACTTGCCGATTTACCATTCTCTACCACACGGCACTTTATCATTTTGTAGGTATTTTTGTCGATCTGGTATGGATGGGTCTCCTTCTCTTCTGCATACAGGTATTCAAGTAATGTTCCTTTAGACATCGACTGTTTTTTTTCACCAGAATTAGTAGGCACATCACTATGTTTGAAAGTGCGTACATTTCTCGCTTCTTGTAAACGGTAACGCGTGGTTATAGATGAATTGGCGCCAATATCTGAAGGTGGCGCAAGGTGCATATAAAGTGTATAGAACTTAAATACATCTTCACTATCTTCGGGGTTTACAGCCTCATGCTCGATAAGCACAAAGTTATTACTATACTTAAACTCTTGCTCTTGGTACGTTGATGTTAGGTAATCAGGATTTATGCGAAATGCCACTATTTTTCCATCAATCATCGCTTGAATAGGTCTGAGCCCTTTCCCCCACGGTAACATTTTTGATGTTAAGTGAACGCCACTATGCCAACCGTACCCTTGTCCTATTAAATAACGACCGCTCTTAGCTTGATCAAACAATTTCGTAAAATCACTGAGCGTGTAGTAAGCGTCACCTTCTCGTTGCGCTATCGGAAAAACTGCATCCATGATTTAAATGTCCTAGTCAGAAAAGTTATCGTCAAAAGTGACAAATGATGGGCGGTTCAAGTTGTTTGACTTCGTGTACACCACCGCATTAACCCTACCTAAATTAGTAGCAAAGCTAGATTGGCTCGCTATGTTAACGGTAGTCCCAAGGGCCATTGCCGATATAGAAATTAGGGTGTCATTTTTGGTTTCAAAAATTTGGCTAATGACGTCAGGAAGTGCTTGTTTGAAGTGGTTAAGTGCTTTTTTATAACCGTTTATACCCTCTTCAACAGAACTCAACGATCTTGCAGAAGCTTGGCTTTGTATGAAATCTAAACGACCGATGATTTCACTGTTTAGCTCATCGATGTATGAACAGATTTGATTGTTTATCAACGTCCATAAAACAAACTGCAAATACTTCACAGTATTCCCAGTCCCTAAAAAGCGAAGCTTCGCTAATAATTCATAGGGAGGCTCAAACACATCAGCTTGATATAAGACTCTCAATATATCGCCATTTTCGTGCACTTGCTCCAAGAGCAGTTCAACTAAAGGTTCATATTTCTCTAGCGCAGTAGTATCAGTTTGGATGTGATAAAGTGCCGAAACATAAGCATCAGAAAAATCTTTAGAGTGATTTTGACTAATCGCATAAGGAGACGATATACGGCTTTGCTCTAACACAATATCTTTAAAGTCATCATCACTGAAGGATGGGGACATCAATATGCCCCAGTCATTAGCAACCCCAACACGATCTTCCCAAAATGGCGAGCGGCGACCTGCGACAAACGTACAAAAATCATTCGGATCAGGGTAAGTTTCCGTAACAATATTTTCAGCTAAAGATTGGTTCGGGGTGTAAGAGTCTTGAGTTTCGCTGAGCACTAACCTGCATTCTTTTAGAGCGAGACCATTAACAGATGCTTTTCCGCTAGAGTCCAGCACTCCACTCCCAATGACAGCACCTGAAGGTTCGACTAAAGAAAATTGTGCATTAGAGTAAGGGAGCCCATTTGGATATTTGCATTCTATATCCAGCGTATACGTCCCTTCCTGCTCTTCAGTCACAGAAACCGATGGGTTTTGTGCGCCACCCAAACACATAGTGTTGGCTTTGTTCATGGTCATTTGATCGGACAGGCGACATACGCCCTTGCCTTCAAACTTAACCGTTGGTGAGGCTGAAATGAATTTTGCTTCAGCTTCTATCGTGCCAGAGGAAACGCCTTTTCTGTCACCGCCCGCATCGCCGGTACTTTTTGAGAACGTACTGCCCTTGATAGCGACACTGTTACCGCCATCCATAGAGACCGTCGTAGTCCCACCTGCAAGGTCTGCTGATTTAGCATTGTTGCCATAAGGGATAGGAACGACTGGCTTGCCGACCTTAGTTAAACAAACATCTGGGAGCGTTGCATTCGCTTCACCACCTGAGCCTTTATGAACTATCGAAAGTCCATTCGCACCAACTGTTACGCCC
>NZ_WXWS01000535.1:0-3000 GCF_009904715.1 Vibrio sp. V42_P2S4T144
CAAAGGAATTGCGCTTATCGGATATTGATGAATCTTCGCCGCAATGGATAATAAATTGCTTAGTGCTAAGCCTGACTCCGTCAGAGCCTCTCCTTCTATCCATTCCACCAGCAACCCTTGCTCATGAATAAAAACTGGCTTGGGGCCAATTTCCAATGAAGAGACTGCATTCAGCACTTGATATTCACTGTGACGAGAAATTGAAAAAGCCTTGCAGACATGACTGGTCGGTCGCCAGATGTATGCAAGGCCTTGAGAAGATTCCAACCGCCAACAACGGTTGGTGAGCCCCCCGGTAACAGTTTGTACTTTTACCGGAGGCTCCGTAAAGAAGCCATCGAGAGCGTTAAGACTCGGATCTAACTGTTTTGCTTGTTGCCAAGAAAACCATGCCATTGATGACTTCTCCACCCTGTTCGATTAAAGACCGAATAGGCTCTTAGATTGCGCTTTACGAATTTCAGTTTCATCCGCCCACTCAATCAAACCTGTTTCTAGGTCCATTAGGCGCATGGTCATCTTGTAGTATACATCTTTATCGCTACCTGCATTTTTCACAATGCTAGATAGGTTGCCGTAAAGCATGTATTGAGCACCAACCATTTTACCAAATTGGATCGCTGTGCTTTGGTTAACAAGCTCATCCGTGTTTTGGAAGTTAAGTTGTTCACGCACAGACTCAACACGATCCATATCAACAAAGCGGAACTTACCTGAGTTCAACATCTTAGTTGAGATCGTGTCGGTAATGGATTCAGTGTCAATATGTTCACTGGTTTTGTTCTTAATTCGCTCAACAAAAACGATAGGACGTTGGTCACGAGTAATTGCTGCTACAGAGCCCGACATCATCATGCTATCCACCATTTCAGCCGCGATTTTTTGTAAATCTGTTGAGCCAAAATCGATAGTCGTGGTTTCTGTTGCTTGCGCATCGCCGTAAGAGACTTTGTTAGAACAGCCACCTAAAATGACGGCAAGACCTAAAAGAGCAATAATACTTTTTTTCATGAGAGTTCCTTAGTTTTTCAATACCAGCGCATCGTTAGCGCGGCAGCTTCGGCAGAGCCGTTAAGATTAATCGTCTTGTGCTTCTCTAATTTGCACACGGAATTTTGTGCCATTTGGATTCACAGTAACTTCAGATAACGTGACTTGCTCAAATCCGCGCACAATCATTTTTCGCCACGGACCAGGTTTGGTATTCACTTCTAAACCATTGTTGTCATACCAATAAAATCGGTAAAGAATATGCTGATCACCTTTGTAATTGCTACTCAGCTGCACGACTCCTCGTGGGCGATCATCAACGTAAGTGGTGGTGATGTTGTCAACTAATAAGCGACTACCTAAAACGTTATCATTAAAAAATACTTTTTGCGTTTGGCCATCAATTCGAATACCAGCCGTGTTTTCGGCGCATCCAACTAAACCAATAGCCATTGCTAAACAAACAAGCCATGCTTTCATTACAGTCTCCCTAGCTGTTTATGCCACACGGTTGAGTGTGCTCCCTGACGAGATACCCATACCAATGTAGTCTGCTGTGCAGGCACTTCAAACTGATAGGTTTGATCACCCAAGTTTAAACTTTGTGTTCCCGGTTTCACGATTTTTGAAGCCGTTTTCACTTGCGCTGGCAATGTTTGCCAACTTCTCGTATCTGGCTGTTCGGTCAATGTGTTCCATACATTGAAAAGTATGTTGCCCACATCATCGCCTTTTTTCGCCGCCTCTTTTCGGATTCGATCTTTTGCCCAAACACGAAGAGCTTGACGGATCACTATTGTAGTAAGACGTTCATTAAGATCGTTTTGCGCCATCGCATTAACATCAGTCAGCGTACTGGAAGGCAATACCTGACCATTTAAAACAACATCGCTAAAACGTTGAGCACCTCGGTTCTGATAATAAGGAAGCGCCAACGAATAAATCGCGCCATTATCGCGACTGTCGTAAATCGGTAAATCAATACGCCACCCTTTCATCGCCTCAACAACACCCTGCTCATCAATAACGATGACTCGCCCTTGTGACTGAGTTAATCCAGAAGGTGCTTTGCCATACCGCTTCTCTAGCATGCGCAAGTCTTCACGCATGCCCAGCTTCTTAGCAGCGTATAAGGTGCTTTCCACAACTTGCTTGTTGTCTGGCATTACAGCGAGTGCTCGTCGGTAATCAACATAAGCACTGTTTAAGTCTCGCGACGCTTCATATAACAAGCCAGAAAGATAGAACAGATAACCATTTTGTACCGCGCTTAGTTTTTTACCAGCATCAGGGTAGTTCGCTAACACACTGCCTAAATTGGCAGACATGCCTTGCTTGTTAAGGTCTTTCTCTGCTGCTTTTAGCTCTTTTTCACGCGCCTTTCTTGCTGCTTCCTGAACTTGATTAGCTCGACGCACTTCAACTAGTGCCCCTTCTAAATCGTTTTTCTGTAAGTAATTTAGTCCTAGATACAGGTGCAAAAAGCCAAGTTCGTAATCGGCGGGATGATAGTCTTGGAGATTGTCGTTCACTGCGAGAGAGCCGACGCTCGTTGCCGTGTCTGACACAGATATCGTCGCTCGATCTTGTTGAACACGTACGGCACGATCGCTGCTTTCTAGCGCATTCAAACTTGTTGGGTAATCTTCAGCAAGAAAAGAGATGCGACCTTTTTCAAAATTGCCAAGTATCTCGCCACCCACTTCACTTGATTGAAGTTGTTTTGCTTTGGCATATTCCCCTGCAACAACGGCTTGATAAACTTCTTGATTCTGGTTGCTGTAATGGCTAAACAGATTGCCCGCAGATAAATTCGCGCAGCCAGAGGCCATTAAAGCCCAGCTCATCAGCCCTAACAGCTTTACACCTAGTTTCACATTTATCTCCACAAATGTGTCATTCGACAGGAAAAAGAAGTGGGTGAATCGCCACCCACTTTTAAAAGCTTAGCTCAATACCATTGGACCTAGAGGGCGGCCGCCTAGTAGGTGCATGTGAATATGGTAAACC
>NZ_WXWS01000498.1:0-2999 GCF_009904715.1 Vibrio sp. V42_P2S4T144
GAATAAGAAATTGGTGTCTCTCGTGATCGGTAGCATTTTTGCATCCCCTGTTTTTGCCGACACACTATCGAACCCACAGATTGGTGTTGTTGTTGATGGCTACTACCAAGATGGCCAACGTCATAATTCTGAGCGCGAAGAAGGCTTTGGTCTAGGCCATACGGAATTAAACTTCTCATCAAATATCGACGACAAGTTTTACGGCGCATTGACCGCGGTTCTTGAAAGTCATGGTGATGAGACAGAATTAGAGCTTGAAGAGGCATTCATCGAAACTTTGGCATTGCCATATGGTGTAAACGTGCGCGCTGGCCGATTCCTATCTGACTTTGGTTACCTGAACAACCAACACATGCACACCGATAGCTTTGTTGAGCGTCCAATTGCTTATCGTACTTTCCTTGGCTCGCACTACTACGATGATGGTGTACGTGCAAACATCGTGTTACCAACCGACCTTTATGTAAAACTTGGTGTAGAAGCGCTCAGTGGTAGCAAAATGTCTTCTGTCGAAGATGGTTCTGAAGTTGGCGTGTACACCACGACGCTGAAGCTTGGTAGTGACTTCTCCGAATCTTCAAGTTGGCAGTTTGGTTTAAGTTACCTGCGCAACGAAAACGGCAAGGTTAAAGAATTCGAAGATCACGACCACGGTCATGAAGAAGAGCATGATCACGATCACCATCATGGCGCAGCAGTGACAGGTGCGAACCTTTACGGTGCTGATTTTGTTTGGAAATGGGCACCAGACGGTAATTACAAATACAGCAACTTCACGCTATCGGCTGAATACATGCTGTTAGACGGTGTGGTAGATAGCAAATATAAAAACGATGCAGAGTCACCAGACAACTTAAGCGCTTACTATGTTTCGGGTGTTTATCGCTTCAACCCAAGCTGGTCAGCAGGTCTACGTTACGGCGAAGCAGAAAGCTACGATGGTCATGCACATGGCGACCACATGCATTTTACTGAGCTGAATGATAAAGAAATGGATGCGATGATCGCATGGGATTCTTCTCACTTCGGTACTATCCGTGCGCAATACACTCGCATTGATAACCAAGACAGTGAGACAGACAACGTGTTCACTCTGCAATACGTGATGACATTTGGAGCGCACGGTGCTCATGCGTTCTAAGCTGACATTAAATAAATGCAGTTTGGTGATGATGGCGGCAGGAGCTGCCATCATTGCTTCGCCTGCTTCGGCTCTAAACATTTTCGTTTGTGAGCCAGAATGGAAAGCCTTTCTTGAAAGCCACGCGCCAGATGCCAGTATTTATTCAGCGACAACGGCTAAGCAAGACCCACATTACGTACAAGCTCGTCCTTCTTTGATTGCGAAGATGCGCCAAGCGGACATGGCAATGTGTTCGGGCGCAGAGCTAGAGGTGGGGTGGTTACCTATGCTGCAAGTTCGTAGCAGCAATGCGGCGGTGCAAAATGGTGCGCCGAGCATGATCTACGCGACGGACTTCGTGCGCATGTTAGATACTCATGCTCACGTTGACCGTAGCATGGGAGATATACACGCTCACGGTAACCCACATGTTCAATTTGCGGCAAATGACATGATTCCATTATCTCGTAAAGTCACGGAGCGCCTAAAAGCGATTGATCCCGACAACGCACAAAGTTACCAAGTGAATGGTATGAAGTTTCGTGCTCATTGGCGTAAAAAGCTTAAAGAATGGAATGAGAAAGGGGCTGCTTTAAAGGGTAAGCAAGTTGTCGGTTATCACGCGACGTATCGTTATTTGTACGATTGGCTCGGAATGAAGCAGATTGCCGATCTCGAACCTAAACCGGGCATTTCACCGACCACATCTCACCTGCAATCACTCACCAAGTTAAATGCCGACAGTTTTGATGCGATTGTTTACTCCTCTCATCAGGATCAGCGTCCAGCGAACTGGTTGCAAGATCATACTGACAAACCTGTGATTCAACTGCCATTGACCGTTTCTGAGGGTGAAAGCTTGGATGAGATGTACGATCAGGTCATTGATGATTTACTGGATGTGTTAGTGCCGCCCGTTCCTGTGAGGATCTAAGTATGGCGGATTATGCATGGCTTTTACCTGCGGTTTTGTGTGGTTTAATTGCGTTGGTTGGCAACATCGTTCTGGGGCAACAAGTTCTTAATCGTCAGATCATCTTTATAGATTTGGCGGTGGCGCAAGTTGCGGCATTGGGGGCAGCACTAAGCCACTACTGGTTGAGCCAATACGCGCTGTTCTCAGGCTCATTCTTTGGCGAAATGATTGGCCCTTGGGTGATGTCTTTGATGCTTTGCGGTTTGATTGCCTTAATGGAGAAACGATACCAGCAACATTTAGAGCCCATGATTGGCAGCTTGTTTGTCGTGTCTGCATCGCTGGCGATCCTGCTGGTGAGTAAAGACCCACACGGCGGAGACTTTATTCAAGGCATTCTTAATGGGCAATTGTTATGGGCGACTTGGGCAGACGTTTGGCCTCTGGCACTCGTTACCGCTGCGATGTTGCTATTGGTTTGGTTAAAACCTGCGTTTATGCGCGGTAGTGGTTTTTATCTGATCTTTGCAATCCTGATGCCCATTACGGTCAAGTTAACCGGCATTTATTTAGAATTTGCTTTGTTGGTTATTCCAGCTTTATGTGCGGCAGCATTGAAGGGAACTCGATTCTTTGTCGCTAGTATCAGCATTGGTATTGTTGGGATCTTATCGGGTATTGCCGCATCGGCTCGCTATGACTTACCGAGTGGTGTGAGTATTGTGATCACCCTGTTTATTGCTGGCATGTTGTTTAATCTCTTGCTTCAGCCTTTTCTGGTGAAAATAACAAAACCAGCTTTTGTAAGAGATTAAGAGACAAGTAATATTGGTCTGATGAAGTAGTATTTGATTAATCAGACCAATACTTTTCTATCCAAGTCCTCCAATCGTGTAACTTTGCGCCTTCCAACACACTTTCTTACGTTGATCTTGCCATAGTCATCAAGTTGCCTTGATT
>NZ_WXWS01000486.1:0-2998 GCF_009904715.1 Vibrio sp. V42_P2S4T144
GGAAAGCTGTTTTTTAATTCTCGTTCTTACACATTCAACGTTCTTTCATTGAGTCCATCAAAACCCCTTGGGTGTTGTATGGTTAAGCCTCACGGGCAATTAGTACAGGTTAGCTCAACGCCTCACAACGCTTACACACCCTGCCTATCAACGTCGTAGTCTACGACAACCCTTTAGGATACTTAAAGTATCAGGGAGAACTCATCTCAAGGCTCGCTTCCCGCTTAGATGCTTTCAGCGGTTATCGATCCCGAACTTAGCTACCGGGCAATGCGTCTGGCGACACAACCCGAACACCAGAGGTTCGTCCACTCCGGTCCTCTCGTACTAGGAGCAGCCCCTTTCAATTCTCCAACGCCCACGGCAGATAGGGACCGAACTGTCTCACGACGTTCTAAACCCAGCTCGCGTACCACTTTAAATGGCGAACAGCCATACCCTTGGGACCGACTTCAGCCCCAGGATGTGATGAGCCGACATCGAGGTGCCAAACACCGCCGTCGATATGAACTCTTGGGCGGTATCAGCCTGTTATCCCCGGAGTACCTTTTATCCGTTGAGCGATGGCCCTTCCATTCAGAACCACCGGATCACTATGACCTGCTTTCGCACCTGCTCGAATTGTCATTCTCGCAGTCAAGCGGGCTTATGCCATTGCACTAACCTCACGATGTCCAACCGTGATTAGCCCACCTTCGTGCTCCTCCGTTACGCTTTGGGAGGAGACCGCCCCAGTCAAACTACCCACCAGGCACTGTCCGCAACCCCGATAAGGGGTCGACGTTAGAACATCAACACTACAAGGGTGGTATTTCAAGGACGGCTCCACGCAATCTAGCGACTGCGCTTCAAAGCCTCCCACCTATCCTACACATGTAGGGTCAATGTTCAGTGCCAAGCTGTAGTAAAGGTTCACGGGGTCTTTCCGTCTAGCCGCGGGTACACTGCATCTTCACAGCGATTTCAATTTCACTGAGTCTCGGGTGGAGACAGCGTGGCCATCATTACGCCATTCGTGCAGGTCGGAACTTACCCGACAAGGAATTTCGCTACCTTAGGACCGTTATAGTTACGGCCGCCGTTTACCGGGGCTTCGATCAAGAGCTTCGACCGAAGTCTAACCCCATCAATTAACCTTCCGGCACCGGGCAGGCGTCACACCGTATACGTCATCTTGCGATTTTGCACAGTGCTGTGTTTTTAATAAACAGTTGCAGCCACCTGGTATCTGCGACTCTCAATAGCTCCATCCGCGAGGGACTTCACCGTCGAGAGCGTACCTTCTCCCGAAGTTACGGTACCATTTTGCCTAGTTCCTTCACCCGAGTTCTCTCAAGCGCCTTGGTATTCTCTACCCGACCACCTGTGTCGGTTTGGGGTACGATTCCTTACAATCTGAAGCTTAGAGGCTTTTCCTGGAAGCATGGCATCAATGACTTCACTACCGTAGTAGCTCGACGTCGTGTCTCAGCCTTAAGAGAAACCGGATTTACCTAATTTCTCAGCCTACGCACTTGAACCTGGACAACCGTCGCCAGGCCCACCTAGCCTTCTCCGTCCCCCCATCGCAATTGTAAGAAGTACGGGAATATTAACCCGTTTCCCATCGACTACGCCTTTCGGCCTCGCCTTAGGGGTCGACTTACCCTGCCCCGATTAACGTTGGACAGGAACCCTTGGTCTTCCGGCGAGGAGGTTTTTCACCCCCTTTATCGTTACTCATGTCAGCATTCGCACTTCTGATACGTCCAGCATGCGTTACCACACACCTTCAACCGCTTACAGAACGCTCCCCTACCCAATGCACTAAAGTACATTGCCGCAGCTTCGGTTTACTACTTAGCCCCGTTACAT
The DNA here is from genome assembly GCF_009904715.1 of Vibrio sp. V42_P2S4T144. Lineage (NCBI taxonomy): Bacteria > Pseudomonadati > Pseudomonadota > Gammaproteobacteria > Vibrionales > Vibrionaceae > Vibrio > Vibrio sp. V42_P2S4T144. Next base: position 1,855 of record NZ_WXWS01000486.1, read on the forward strand.
CTTCCGCGCAGGCCGACTCGACCAGTGAGCTATTACGCTTTCTTTAAATGATGGCTGCTTCTAAGCCAACATCCTGGCTGTCTGAGCCTTCCCACATCGTTTCCCACTTAGTAGTAATTTGGGACCTTAGCTGGCGGTCTGGGTTGTTTCCCTCTCCACGACGGACGTTAGCACCCGCCGTGTGTCTCCCGGATAGTACTTACTGGTATTCGGAGTTTGCAAAGGGTTGGTAAGTCGGGATGACCCCCTAGCCTTAACAGTGCTCTACCCCCAGTAGTATTCGTCCGAGGCGCTACCTAAATAGCTTTCGGGGAGAACCAGCTATCTCCAGGTTTGATTGGCCTTTCACCCCTAGCCACAAGTCATCCGCTAATTTTTCAACATTAGTCGGTTCGGTCCTCCAGTTGATGTTACTCAACCTTCAACCTGCCCATGGCTAGATCACCTGGTTTCGGGTCTATATCCAGAGACTGAACGCCCAGTTAAGACTCGGTTTCCCTACGGCTCCCCTAGATGGTTAACCTTGCCACTGAATATAAGTCGCTGACCCATTATACAAAAGGTACGCAGTCACAGGACAAAGCCTGCTCCTACTGCTTGTACGTACACGGTTTCAGGTTCTATTTCACTCCCCTCACAGGGGTTCTTTTCGCCTTTCCCTCACGGTACTGGTTCACTATCGGTCAGTCAGTAGTATTTAGCCTTGGAGGATGGTCCCCCCATATTCAGACAGGATATCACGTGTCCCGCCCTACTCGATTTCACTGAACACACGTCGTCAACTACGGGACTATCACCCTGTATCGTCGGCCTTTCCAGGCTGTTCGTCTAACGCGTGTAAAGCTTAAGGGCTAGTCCAATTTCGCTCGCCGCTACTTTCGGAATCTCGGTTGATTTCTTTTCCTCGGGGTACTTAGATGTTTCAGTTCCCCCGGTTCGCCCTGTTGAGCTATGTATTCACTCAACAGTAATACCTTATGGTATTGGGTTTCCCCATTCGGAAATCCCAGACTCAAATGGTTTTTACTACCTAATCTGGGCTTATCGCAAGTTAATACGTCCTTCATCGCCTCTGACTGCCAAGGCATCCACCGTGTACGCTTAGTCACTTAACCATACAACCCGAAGGAGTTTCGAGTTGATG
>NZ_WXWS01000271.1:0-2994 GCF_009904715.1 Vibrio sp. V42_P2S4T144
ATTAACCACGTCTAAGAGCAATGCCAGAAAAAACATTAAACATATGATTTAACAGTAATATTTAAATTCACTTAAAATAATAAGTAAAAATAATTTAGAAAAGTTAATTGAGTCAAATCAGCAAAACATCAATACTCAATTTGTCGACAGGATGTTGGCGGGAACAGGAAAAAAGCCTAAAGGATTGGGTATCTTCAGGATGAAGATTTGATAGCTTAGGATGAGTTGTCAGCAAGGATGTAGTTAAGCTCTAGGATAGAGTTCGCCCGTCAGGATGATAGGCAAGAATGGACACCGCTAGGAAGGCGATGAACAAGGAACTCGGTTAAAGGACTTAGCCACAATCAAGGATAGATGCAGGGAGCACCTATTAGTAGCTGGATTGCTGCGAAAAAGAATAAGCCCCGTCTGGGAAACCAGGCGGGGTTTTATTTTGTCTGTAATGTATTGATAAAGATTCATCTTTATCGTTTAAGTCTTCTCTGTTTTCATAAAACACCGTGCTATCATTTTCTTTACGTCTCCCAACAAAGCTCTCAGAAAATCACACACTATGCTTAACCCTGTTTGGTTACATACATTTAAGACATTGATTGAAGTCGGTCATTTTACGCAAACGGCAGAAAAACTTTTTATGACTCAGCCTGGCGTCAGCCAACACATCAAAAAATTAGAGCAAAGCTGTCAGCATGCCTTGATCAAGCGCGAAAACAAAAGCTTCGAATTAACCGAGCAAGGCAGGATTGTCTACGCATATGCGCTCGAGTTAGAAGATAGAGAGAAGAAGCTGCTCGAAGAGCTCAGTTTTGATGATGCGTTTTCAGGCCACTGTAAACTGGCTTGTTCTGGTGCAATGGCGTTAATGTTGTATGGGCCCATTTTGGAGAAGCAAAAACAGCACCCGAGCTTATCGTTACATTTAGAAGCCGCGCCAAATCAATCTATTCTCAACTCCATAACGCAAGGGCACATCGATATTGGTATCGTGACTGATGTTCCCAACAAAGGTCTGTTTCACAGTGAGCGAATTGGTAAAGAGAGGTTGTGCTTGGTTCTGCCAAAGCATTATCAAAATAAGCAGATAACGCCACAACTCTTGCATGACTGTGGTGTCATTAGCCACCCTGATGCCGAGCATTACATGACGCTGTTTTTTGACCAATGTGAAGAACCACAGCTCCAAGAAATTAAGATGAGCGATTTACCATTATCCGGCTACGTAAATCAATTGAGCCAAATTTTGCTGCCTGTCAGCAAAGGACTTGGCTTCACCGTGCTGCCTCAAAGTGCGGTCGACAATTTTCCACTAAAAGACACGTTATACATTGCTCAACTGAAAAACACTGTATGTGAAGAGCTATTTCTGGTTCGTAAGCGCAGTCGTGCTCTACCTCTGCGCTATCAGACCATCAAAGGAGTGTTATTGGATGTGATCGGTGGTGCGCATCAATGATGTTAGCCACTCTTCGCTGGTAATGCGTTCCTCTTGGCAATCCACCCAATATGGTTTGCCAGATAACCAACTTTTCGACGCAACTTCTTTTATAAACACATCCACGGAATCAACGTCATCTTTGGCGTAATCCCATTTATTGCGCATGTGTTCTGCTGCTTCTTGATTAGTGTACGACTTGCCGTTGCGGATAAAGGTGCAAGAGGATTGCTCAACTCGTGTTATCAACGTCGAGATATCTTGCTCTACTCCTGCTAGTGCAAAGGTAGGCAGAATGCTTAATGTAAGTAACAACGTCCACTTTGCTTTCATCGCACCTTTATCCTTATCCCTGACCACATAACTACTAATAGTAACTACTGATAAGTGACTTAACTATTCTGGTGTTTGGCTGTTTAGCTCAGCAATTATTGCCACCATGCCTGAGCAGGCTGAGGCTCCGCAATCGCCAAGCGTTGACCAATCTCAGGGCTCACTAACGTTACACCGCGCTCTTCACTAATATCTAACGCGCGTTGCATTGGCTCATTCCAATCGTGCATCGACAGATCAAACGTGCTGTTGTGAATCGGCATCATCACTTTACCCTGCACATCAATGTGTGCTTGAACACTTTGCTCAGGGAACATGTGAATGTCTGACCAAAGTTCATTGTATGCACCTGTTTCAATCATGGTGAAGTCAAACGGACCGTACTTTTCGCCAATCTCTTTAAAGCCATTGAAGTAACCAGAGTCACCACTGAAGAACACTTTGTGTTGTTGTGCATTGATAACCCAACTCCCCCACAACGTCGCATCACGGTCTGTCAAACCTCGACCAGAGAAATGCTGAGTCGGAGTTAGTGTATATTCAATGCCGTCAACAGAGTGTGACTCCCACCAGTCTAGTTCGATCACTTTCTCTTTGGGTACACCCCAATTCACCAGTAATTGGCCAACTTTTAACGGCACCAAGAAAGTGCCCACCTTGTCGCCTAGCACTTTAATAGAAGCTTTATCTAGGTGATCGTAATGGTCATGACTGATCACCACCACATCGATAGTTGGCAAATCTTCTATCGTGATGGGGGTTTGGTGAAAGCGTTTTGGCCCTGCCCATTGTACAGGAGACGCGCGATCACTGAATACAGGGTCGGTCATTACCAGTTTTCCATCGAGCTTCATTAATACGCTTGAATGACCCAGACGATAGATGGCGTCATCTTGCTCTTCTAACAGTTGCTGCGCTGTGATCGCATGCACTGGAATTTCAATCGTTGGTGTTGGGTTAAGGCGCCCAGTCGTAAAATACGCTTTCATGATTTCGAACATGTCGCCCAAACCGCTTTTGTATTCCAACTCTGTATTTGCAAATTTGTCCGGGTATGTTGGCGCTTTTTCAGTATCAACATTAGAACAAGAAATCATGGATGTACCCATCGCGAACGCTCCTACTGTGGCTAGCAAAATTTTTTTCATAAAAAGTTAACCCGAACAAAAGTAAACTACACGGTGCAGTTTACATTCTAATTATCAAAAGTAAACTACTTAGTGTAAAAT
>NZ_WXWS01000258.1:0-2987 GCF_009904715.1 Vibrio sp. V42_P2S4T144
GGGCTGTGGTAAAGTTCACAGCCCTAACACTTTGTAATTGTTTGAAAATTAAACGCCTCAATGCTTGATTTGAGTGCCTGGCGCGAAAAGGCATCGGATTTTCGAGGGAAATAGTGATTTCTACTCATAAGTGAGATCGCAGCAACAAAAATCCTTTGTACAATTTATTAACATATCCGCCGTGCTATTAAGGAGTAACGCATGACGAAGTCTCTCTTTCGCCAATCGTTTTTAACTGACACGTTAGATGTTCATATTGATGTTGCACCAGCGGAGCAGGTGCTTTCTAACGGTGTAAAACTTAAACTCTATCAGCGTGGTGTATTAGAAGTAATCCCTGCGAATTATACTCAGGATACGAAGAACATCATCATCTCTTGTGGGGTTCACGGAGATGAAACCGCACCGATGGAGCTGGTGGATTCCATTATTCAAGACATAGAATCTGGGTTCCAGACGGTCGATACCCGTTGTCTGTTCATTATCGCTCACCCAGAGTCCACTCTGGCGCACACGCGATTCCTTGAAGAAAACCTCAACCGTTTGTTTGACGAAAAAGAACACAAACAGACAAAAGAGCTTGTTATCGCCGATACGCTTAAGCTGCTTGTTCGAGATTTTTATCAGGATACCGACCCGACAACACGCTGGCACCTTGATTTACACTGCGCGATTAGAGGCTCGAAGCACTATACGTTTGCAGTAAGTCCTAAGACTCGTCATCCTGTGCGCAGCAAAGCATTGATCGATTTCTTGGACAGTGCACACATTGAAGCAGTGCTCCTGTCAAACTCACCATCGAGCACGTTTAGCTGGTACAGTGCCGAGAACTTTGGTGCGCAGGCTCTCACAATGGAGCTTGGCCGTGTGGCTCGTATCGGTGAAAATGACCTCGATAAACTGACCGCGTTTGATTTGTCTTTACGTAATTTGATTGCGGAAACGAAGCCAGAACACTTACCAAAACCATGCATTAAGTATCGCGTAAGTCGCACAATCGTTCGTTTGAACGAAGACTTTGACTTTATGTTCGACGACAATGTTGAAAACTTCACCTCATTTGTTCACGGCGAAGTGTTTGGTCATGATGGCGACAAACCATTAATGGCGAAGAATGAAAACGAAGCGATTGTCTTCCCGAACCGCCACGTCGCAATAGGTCAACGTGCAGCTCTGATGGTTTGTGAAGTGAAAACCCGTTTTGAAGAGGGTGAGTTGGTTTACGATTAATCCAACATTGCTTTGAGAAGTTAATTGCAATTTACCGAGGCTTAACTGTAAGGTTAAGCCTCGTTTGTTTTTATCGGCCGCTATGGATTTTCAACAACTTATCCTGAACAAGGAACGACGCTGGCAACGTAACCTGATGGTTATGTCGATCGTGCTCGCTGTACTCTCTGCCATTCACTTGATGGTCGGAGAAATTTTCCTTTCTCCTTTTCAATCCTTATCTGCATTTGAACAGAAGTTATTGGTGGACTTGCGTTTACCGAGGTTAGTGTCTGCGGCAATTATTGGTGCTGCGTTAGCGGTATCTGGCGCGACGTTACAAGTGTTGCTTGGGAACGTGTTGGCTGAACCTGGCGTGCTCGGTATATCTGGTGGTGCAAGCTTAGCAATGGTCTTAATCATGTTCGCGTCACCTGTTCTTCCTACCCCGATTGTTTTTATGTTGGCAGCGATTGCAGGCTCGATGGTCTTCACGTTTGTTTTGGTGGCGATAGCAAGGGCAATGCACCTGACGACGGCTCGATTGCTTTTGGTTGGGGTCGCATTGGGTATTTTATCGAGCGCGATTGTGACGTGGGCTTTTTACTTTAGTGATGATCTTAGCTTACGCCAACTGATGTATTGGTTAATGGGCAGTATTGGCGGTGCGAGTTGGTATCAACATACCGTTACCTTGGTGATGTTACCGGTGCTCATCTGGTTATGTTGTAAAGGCAAATCGCTTGATAGATTGATGCTGGGTGAGATTCATGCGACCCAATTGGGTGTCGATGTGCATCAAATGCGTTGGAAACTGATCCTCGCCATTTCTGTTTTGGTGGGTAGTTCAGTCGCTTTGGGTGGCATCATCAGTTTTGTTGGTTTGGTGGTGCCGCACTTGTTGCGTTTGGCTTTTGGTACGGAAAACCGTTATTTATTGCCACTTTCTGCAATATCTGGTGCTGCGTTGCTTGTATTTGCTGACATCGGCGCAAGACTGTTATTGGACTCCGCAGAGTTACCTTTAGGTGTCATGACAACATCGATTGGCGCACCTATTTTCATCTGGATGCTGGTGAAGAGTCATGATGCACGTTAAACATATGTCGGTTGGTAGTCGATTATTGCCTCTTTCTTTTGAATGCAAAGCTGGCGAAATCGTACATGTAGTTGGGCCTAATGGTTCCGGTAAGAGCACTTTATTGGCTGCGATTTCTGGTACGTTAAGTCACCGAGAGGGTATGAGTGGTGAAGTGTACGTTGGCAACAAAAACTTGCTTACTTTACCGTTGTCAGAGCAAGCTCATGTTCGAGGTTATTTGTGTCAGCAATCGCGCCCAGCGTTTAATGTTGATGTGTTTCAGTATCTCGCTTTATCTCTGCCAAGTGGTGCTGAGATTGCGGATATCAAAGTGCGTGATGCCGTGAATATGGTGGTGGAGCTGGTACAACTGCAAGATAAGCTTCATCGCAGTATTCAAACATTATCCGGTGGTGAGTGGCAGCGTGTCCGATTAGCAGGTGTATGTTTGCAGGTGTGGCGTACCATTAATCCTTTTTCGCAGTTTTTAATTTTGGATGAGCCAGCAGCACCGTTAGATATTGCGCAAGAGGGTCTGCTCTATCAATTGATTAACGCTATGGCGGCGCAGGGGATTGGAGTATTAGTTGCTAATCACGATCTCAATCGCACATTAAAGCACGCAGATAAAGTATTGCTGCTTAACAACGGTGTGCTGCACTCATCAGGAAATGCCGATACTGTGCTAACGGAAGAA
>NZ_WXWS01000079.1:0-2980 GCF_009904715.1 Vibrio sp. V42_P2S4T144
CCAGTCTTCACCGACATGTTTGAAGGTCACACTTTTACCTTTTTTAATGTCATCTAGGTAGTATGCACTGGTCGTTGGTTCACTTTTAAAATTGTAGTAGCGGACAAAGTTGTCATGTATACCGTCACCATTTTCATCTTTTGAAGGGTTAGCATAAAAATGTGCGGGACGTGGGCGCAGAGCCCCCATTCGTAACAGCAATTCTTCCGGATTGAACTCTTTCGCCGCCTTAACAGCAAACGTGTGAGTGTCGTACTTGATAACATCCGCAATCGTTTTGTTGTAGTAATCGTTGTACCAAGGTTCCAAGATATCTTTGGAACGATAAAACTTCAGCATGAACACGAAATCGTCGGCAGTCACAGGTTTGCCGTCCGACCATTTGGCTTCAGGGTTGAGTTTGAAATAGACCGTTTTGTTGTCACCTGCTAACGCCCACTCGTTAGCAAGCTCAGGGATGAACTCTAAAGTATCTGGGTGGCGGACCACCAAGCCTGGTGTTTCATCTAAGATAAAAGAACGTAGCCCTGCATTAGCGTCTGGACCAACACTACGTAACGTCTGTGGGAAACTTGACATAAAGGTGCGATAAGTCCCTCCACGTTTCGCTTCTGGCGAACCATATTGAGGCTCATCCCAGTTTGTTTGCCAGTTTAAGTCAGTCGGAAGCGTTGCTGACATTGCACCAAAACTCAGGGCGCTCAGCGTGGACGCTAAAAATAATTTCTTCATAAAACTTCCCTTTTTATGTTTTGCTCACAATGCTCGCTTAAACATAGCGTGTGAATTTTTTCGGGTCGAAAGCCGCTCGAATGGCTTCACCAATAAAGGTCACCATTACCAGAACCAGAACAATAGAAGTCACTACTGACGCAACAATCCATGGCGAATCTAAGTTTGACTTACCTTGTTGCAGTAGTTCACCCCAACTTGGCGTTGGTGGCATCAAGCCTAATCCTAGGTAATCGAGAGCAGTCAGTGCTGTGATGTTAGCTGCAATAGTGAAAGGCGCTAGGGTTACAATCATCACCATCGTATTTGGCAAGATGTGATTAAACAAGATACGTCCGGTCGATGCCCCTAAAGCACGAGCCGCCATTACATATTCTCGTGCCGCTTCTTTATAGGTCATGGTCCGCATGTACCATGTCATCCCCATCCAAGTGAAAAGCACGTTAATAGCGACAAAGAGAGCGAACGTCGGCTGAACGATTGAGACAAGAATCATAATGACGTACAAAAACGGGACCATTGACCAGATTTCGATAAGTCGCTGTACAAACAAGTCAAATTTACCGCCCCAAAAACCCATAGCACAACCGACTGCAGTACCGATCGCGTAGGAAATGGCCATCGTAAGCAACGCAAATCCCATCGCCGTTCTGAATCCGTAGACGAGTCGCGCCAAAATATCGCGACCTATCACATCTGTACCTAAATAATGCTTATTTTCGGCACTAGGCGCTGTTGGCGGGAAATCACCACTAAAATCTTGTTCGTATGGGTTCCACGGCACAAGCGGCAAAATAACAAAGTTGTCGCCCCCTTCAGCCTCAAACGCTTTTTGCAGTACACGATAATCGGCTTCACTGGATGACTCTTGGCCGAATTCGCTACCTAAACGTACGTCACTGACAACAGGAAAATAGTAGCTACCATCGTACTTGACGACTAGCGCTTTACTGTTGATCAAAAGTTCGGCGAATAGAGAAAGGATCAACATGATAGAAAGAGCAACAAACGACCAATAGCCTCGTTTGATCTCTTTAAAGTGACGAATTTTCTTTTGAGTTAATGGACTAACTTTAATCATGTTACGCTCCAAACTTCACACGTGGGTCGACTAAAGCAACACAAATATCTGAAATGATGTTACCAATGAGCAGTAACAACGCATTAATGGCGACAATACCCATAACAACAGGGTAATCACGCTCCATGATTGATTCGTAACCCAATAAGCCAATGCCATCAATATTGAAGATAACTTCAATCAGGAAGGCACCGGTCATGAAGAACAACAAAGAGTTACCAAAGTGACTCGCGATCGGAATTAAGCTGTTACGCAACGCGTGCTTACGAACTGCTTTTTTGAAAGGTAATCCTTTCGCAATTGCGGTGCGGATGTAATCTGAGGAAAGGTTTTCCATCAGGTTATTTTTCATTGTCATCGTCAGCGTGGCAAAATCACCAATGAGGTAACAGATCAAAGGCAACACCGCATGCCACATAATGTCTTTAGCGCGTTCAAAGAAGGTTTCGTAATCGTCGAAGTCATCGCCGACAAAGCCTCCCATCGGAAACCATTCCAAGTGATAACTAAATAACGTGATCAGCAATACACCCACCACATAACCTGGTAGCGCGTAGCCTACGAAAATGAGTACTGAAGAGGCGGAATCAAACACAGAACCGTGCTTGAGCGCCTTATAGTAACCAAGAGGAATCGAGATAAAATAACTAATAAAGAAGGTCATGCCGCCATAAAACAACGACACTGGCAAACGCTCTGCGATCATGTCCGAGACAGGCTCGTAGTAACGCGTCGACTCGCCAAGATCTAGCATTACCAAACGACTTAACCATTCGACGTACGCTTCCGTTACTGGTTTATCCAGGCCATAAAACGCATTCAGCTCCGCGATTTGATCGTCAGAAAGGGCCGTATTACCACCCGCAGACGTCATTGATGCGGCGCCGTCCCCCTGGGACTGCATTTGTGACAACATGCGTTCAACAGGTCCGCCAGGCACGAAACGAGTGATAGCAAAGATGAGAATAGTTATCCCGAGAAACGTTGGGATAACCAACGCCAAACGGCGTAAAAAGTACGACAGCATATACAACTTGCTCCTTGTCTACTGTCCAGTTCAAACGGAGTGAAAGAGGATATTTTCCGCCCAAAATGGTGCATATTTATCTCGTAGTAACTAAAACTGTTGAAGCACACTCCCTGCGCCTCAAGAGCTAGACTTTTCTA
>NZ_WXWS01000456.1:0-2973 GCF_009904715.1 Vibrio sp. V42_P2S4T144
ATGAAAAGCACCTCGACACTCTTAGGATTAACGATTTTTTATGCCATCGTGTTTTTATTTTCTGCGTTGGAACCTAACTCACGTGCAGTTTGGTTTGCGGAGATTATCCCGGCGATTGGTATTCTTGTTGCTATTTGGGCGATTTCGATTCGCTATCAGTTCAGTAATACGGCTTACTTTTTAATGTTCATCTGGCTCTGTTTGCACACTATCGGTGCGAAATATACGTTCTCCGAAGTGCCGTTTGACTGGTTTAACGACATGATTGGTTCAGAGCGAAATAATTTTGATCGCGTTGCGCACTTTTCAATTGGCCTTTACGCATATCCGATCGCTGAATACTTGATAAACAAAAAACGGTTCAACAAAGCGTTCTCTTGCTGGTTTGCTTTGTTTGCTATCATGTCACTTGCTGCTGGCTATGAGATTATCGAATGGTGGTATGCGGAGTTGGCTGGTGGCGATGAGGGAATTGCCTTTCTGGGCTCGCAAGGTGACATATGGGACGCCCAGAAAGATATGTTGTGCGATACCGTTGGTGCAGTGTTGTCGTTATTCTTAATGTCGGCTCAACGTCGATTCTCTCAACCATTCTAAATAAGGGTTAAACCCATCAACAATTGGAACCTGTACGATTTGAGCGACCTCGTATTCGTGCAGGTTTTCTATTTTCTCTTCCACCAATTCATAAAGTTCTCGACGAGTTTTGATGACTAGCAACCATTCGTTGTCAGTACAAACCTCCCCTTTCCAAACGTAGTGGCTTTCAATAGGCATTGTTTGAATACACGCGGCTAATTGGGCATCTAGCAAACCTTTAATGATCTGATCTCGATTTTTTTCATTACTGGTTGTACTTAAAACCATGCAATAGTCATGTTTCATACTCATTTTCTAGCCCTTTATTATTTCATCGTCACTTTGCCGCCAATCATTTTGTAAGCGGGGGTTCCTCTTACTAAAGTATCTCTTGCAAACTCTTGTCCGCAAGCGGGGCAAATACATGGGGTTTGTGTGAAATCGTCAACAATGCGCTCTTTGAAGCATTTAACCAGTGCGCCTTTCCCGCCTTTACGGTACTTAAATAGTTGAGTTTTACATTTAGAGCAAAAGATATCGACGGTTTTCGTCGGTTGTTTTTTATTCGGTTTCGCCATGGTTACTTTCTATATCCGGTTTGACCCATACATTATTAAAATCAAACCAACCTAAGGCATTACACTTTGCATTTTGTAACGCACCGCTGTGGTCTTTATTCACGCCTAGCCAGCAGTGAAACATAGGAATCACCTGACAGCTTTTTACTAACTGTCGTCCTAGCTCACGCGCAGGAAAGTCTGTGTGCATGCCGGCACGCCATTGATCGACAAGTTTAGCCCATTCACTAAAATCGTAACCTGAACTGAACTTCTCAATATCACTGTAATCCAGGAGCCAGCCCGCCAACGCGTCATTTCGGTTCGTTGCAATGCCCATAGCTTTCACCCAGATATCCACTTCCTCCGGTGCGGGCGGTTGAGAATCATAACGAATAAACTCAACCTCTATACCGTGCGGTTTTAAGAGTGTCTTGATGGCCTTGGCAACTACTGGAAACATCGGATGCTTTTTCTGATACGCTACGGAAATTACCTGATTAGCCTGTGGTACGCTGCCCGCTTCCGCTGGCCTGAGATCAATCCAACCGGGCTTAAGGCCAAAGGCTTGCAATACTCCCAGTTCCATCACTTTATCTTGTGGAACATGCGCGTAAATCTGGTGACTGTTGAGGGTTTGCGAGAGGAACTCTGCCCAACGTGGATCTTTTGCAATCCCGGTGTTTTTGTTTAGTAATAGGAATGTACATCCAGGGTCCAGCTCGACTTCATCGGATGAACCTTGTTTATCCATCTTCGGCTTTGACAGGCTTGGATAAACCATTGAAGAATAGGCTTCATCGATTACCCACACCTCCACTTGGTCAAGTAAAGGGCGAAAACCAAAGTAGCCATCAAAAGCAGTCAAAATAAGACGCTTATCATCATTCATTTTAACTTGGAACGGCCCTGTCCCTATCGGTTGTCTATCGAAGCTTTCAGAACGCAAAGCACTCGGTAGCAAAATTTTTGCTTGCGACTCACTCAGAGCCAGAGGCAGGTAGCGATCAGGACGGACGAGCTCAATATCAACGGTCCACTCTTGTGGTGAAGACACCCGCTTTATGTGAGAAAACAAGTTCAAGCCATTTAACGCAAGCACACTCTCAAGAACACAACTGGTTGTTAACGGTTCACCATTATGAAAGCGTACTCCACGACGAAGATAAAAACGCCAATGTGTATCAGAAATTGCTTCCCACGTGTGGGCTAAATCTGGTTGAAGTTGTTCATTTTCATCAAGGCGAGTGAGTCCGCTAAAAATTTGTCTGGCGATGTGCTGTTCAGAACGCCGCATCGGTTTCTGTGGGTTTAGCATCGACAATGGTCGATAATAAGGCAAACGCACGACCTGCTCGCCCTGTCGATGCTGAAGCCCTAAATAACCTTGGATAACCTGCGTCAATCGTGCCGCATCGTTATCAAGCGCATCTAGAGCCTGACCGATTTTCCCTTCATCGAGATAACGCCTGGCGAGGTTTTCGCTGACGTCGCTTCGATTACGTTTAAAAACGAGTTTCGAAAGTTTTCCTCGACCCGCTGCCGGATGCCACTCAATCCAGCCCTCTTCTTCAAGTTTATTTAGAACAATACGAGCATTACGACGTGTACAAAACAACGCTTCGGTGATGTCTTCGAGCTGAACGTCCGTATCGTGACCGGAAAATTTTTCAAACAGTGTTTCGAACTGAACACGTAAACGAGGGCTACTCATAAAGAGGAAATTCTTATCTTGTTGTCGATAAGCTAAGTTTCCTCATTTTTTCCAAAAAGTGCAAACATCACACTATAAATTATTGAATATCGATACCAATTTCTCGCGAAAGTTCAGCCAGTT
>NZ_WXWS01000109.1:0-2972 GCF_009904715.1 Vibrio sp. V42_P2S4T144
CATCCACACTCTGGAACTCGCCAGTCGGCTGAATTCTGATGTACTCATCACCAATTCTGATCGCTCCTGCGTCAGAAACTACGTTTTGCGTCGAAAGAAGATTAAACACGGTATCCGGAGCAAGACCTATACTGCTCAATTTTTTCATCGATACTTCGATGAACACTTGCTCTTGCTGTTGCCCAGATACCGAAACTTTACTCACGCCATCAACCAGTTCGAGCTCTCGGCGTAAGTAATCGACGTAATCCAGTAGCTCTTTATAGCTATAACCGTCGCCAGTCACCGCTAACAAAATCCCGTAAACATCACCAAAATCATCGATCACTTGAGGTTCATTCACACCTGGAGGCAACGTCCCTTTAAGGTCGTTCACTTTACGGCGCAACTCATCCCAAATTTGTGGTAGATCATCAGGGCCATAATTGTTCTTCATCGTGACCGTGATTTGAGATAAGCCTCGGCTAGAAATCGAATTTACTTCATCAACATAAGTAAGCTGCTGAATCGCTTTTTCGATTGGATACGTCACTTCTTCTTCGACTTGTTGCGGTGTCGCACCAGGGTAAGAGGTCACTACCATCGCATCTTTAATAGTAAAAGCAGGGTCCTCAAGACGCCCTAAACCAAAGAATGCGGCGATACCACCAATCAAAAATATCAGTGCGACCATCCAACTGATGACGCGATTTCGGATGAAGTACGCAGCAATACCGGTCACATCATCATCACTTTGAGGCGCTGATTTATTAAGATCGCTCATAGACCGGCCTCCTGCGTAGCCAGTTCCTGTATCACTTCCACTTTCATGCCATCCCTTAATCGAGAAACACCGGCAATCACAACTTTGTCTTTGAGCATGAGACCATCAAGGATTTGAATGGACGTTTTAGATGCCTTACCTGCTCGCACCTGTTTGCGCGATACTGTATTGTTCTCATTTAACACCCAAACAAATTTATTTTCGCGTCCTAGCTCGTCACCGTCCGCATTAAAAATGGCTTCGATAGGGACATTAATTCCTAGGTTGAGATCAAGCCCAACATTCTCGTCTTTAGACGTTACCTCAACAGCCATACCATCTAGGATGTACTCTTCTTCCGGCATAGGAAGCGACAGTGTGACAGTAAACGTACCTGTTGTTGGATCGGGTTCGGTCGTAAATTCTTTTACCGTCGCGTTATATTCGTTACCGCTGGGCACGCGCACCAATGCTTTGATCGCTGTGAGTCTTTCTTCCGTTGGCGGTTGGTTCACATAGAGGCGGTCTGGAAGCTGAATCAACACTTCGACTCGCTCCAAGCTGTGAATATTAACGATATGCTGTCCGACTTGAACATTTTCGAATTGGTCGATATTAACTCGCGAAATAATCCCATCCACGGGCGCTTTTAAGGCAGTAAATGATAGACGAAGTTTGGCTAACTGAAGCTCTGCTAAGGCGATTTGTCGTTGTGCTGCAATTTCATCAAACTGAGACTTAGCTAATAGGCCTTTATCAACCAAAGGGCGTGAGCGGCGATACTGACTGTCGACAACAGAAAAACGCGCACTCGCATTATCTACATCCAATTCATAGTCCGTGGGATCTAGCGTTGCAATAACATCACCCTTCGTGACTTTGTCGCCCTCTTTTACCATGATGCGGCTGACTTCTCCTGCCACTCTGAAGCTCAAATGAGAGCGATCCGCTGCATTCGCAACCGCAGGGAAGTACAAGTTGTCGTCCACCTTGTTTCCCGCTAATGACGTAACCCTAACTCGTGGCGTTTCGAGCTCTTTTTCTGGCGCCTTATCCCCACAGCCAACGAGAAAAAGCGTTGAAAGTAAAGTCGCTAGAGAGATGATTCCTTTCATATTACAACCCTCTTTCCTTAATCCACGCTCTTACCTTAATTCCGGGTTCAATTACACTGACACCCGAGATAATGATTTGGTCGCCATCGTTAAGCCCAGCTAACACTTGATTTTTGTCATTCATCTCAATTGCGGCTTTGGACACAATGCCTTGCTCATCGACACGCCAAACGTATGTTTTGCCGTTCTCTTCTAGCAACGCGGAGTTAGGAATCTTTGTCGCTCCTGCACTTTTGGACAGGAGGTAAGCATTGCCAGACATTCCCGGCAAAAGGCCTATTTCTGCTGGCCGCTCCATAACCATCGTGACTTTGTAACTGCCCGTTTTAGGGTCGGCTTCTGTATCGATTTCCTGAAAGGTTAAGTCAAAGGCTCGCTCGGGGAACGCATCAAATATCATTCTGGCAGAGACATCGCTCCCCTGGGTGTAACGATTTAGAAGATAGTCTGGGATTTGGAATATCACTTTGAGGAGTTGGTTGGACTGAATATTCATCACCCCTTCTTTCGCGGCAACATATTCATGGTTTTCTGCTGGAATGTACGAAATAGTGCCATCATATGGCGCGACAAGTTTGGTATATCTTAAGTTTGCCTTTGCTTGATTCCATTGAGCTTTTGCCGAGTTATGGTTCGCTTTTGCCTCATCAAAATCTTGCTCAGATACTACTTGGTCTTTACGTAGCTTTTGGTATCGCTTGTATTGCACATCTGCGAGCAAAAAATTTGCCCGAGCTTGCTGTTCGAGCAGAGAATATTCATCTGGGTTTAATGATGCCAAAACATCACCTTTACTGACGACTTGACCTTCATTCACTTCTATCGTTTGAAGAAGCCCTGGAACTCGAAATGTCAGTACTGCTCTATCGCCAGCTTCCGTCGTGGCAGGAAAATGTCGCTCAAACTGGGCATTGCCAACAGATACTGTAAATAGCTTCGCAGGGCGCGATTCAGGTTCAGGAACAGGAGGAAGTTCTTTACCGCACCCCGACAAGACAGCCGAGATGGCAATAGGAATGAGCAATTTTCTCATTACATTCATCCATAAAAATTGGGGATTATTTTTAAAGTAGATGAATTTTGAACGAACTTCCAGAGCAGAAAAGATTAATAGT
>NZ_WXWS01000130.1:0-2969 GCF_009904715.1 Vibrio sp. V42_P2S4T144
GTATTAAGGAGATAAGCACATGCTAGAGCTCTTTCTACAACCTGAAATCTGGGTTGTATTTGCAACGTTATTGATCCTTGAAATTGTTTTGGGTGTCGATAATGTCGTCTTCATTTCTGTTCTATGTGAACGACTCCCAGCACAGCAACGCAAAGTTGCACGTAATTTAGGTATTGCTCTGGCGGTGTTAACGCGAATAGGTCTTGTGTTTTCTATTTCGTGGGTGATGTCTCTGACTAATCCTTTGCTGAGCTTCGCCCATACAACGTTCACCGGACGAGATATTATTATGATATTGGGTGGTGGTTTTTTGTTGGCTAAAAGTGTGAAAGAACTTTGGTCATGGTTAAGACATACACCATCGTCATATTCGACTCGAGCTAGGACTGGACTCGCCGTCGTGCTTCTCCAGATTGTAGCGGTAGATGCCGTTTTTTCTATGGATTCAGTCATAACCGCCGTTGGTTTAACATCTGAAGTGCCAGTTATGATAGCTGCTATTTTGACATCCGCGATTTTTATGATTTTAACGGCGGAAAAAATCAACAACTTAGTTACTCGTTACCCTGGATTTAAAACATTGGCTTTACTGTTTTTGGTTTTATTGGGCGGACTACTAATGGCGGAAGGTTTAGCCATTCATATCAATAAAGGCTATGTGTACTTTGCTATGGTTTTCGGACTAACGCTTGAGTTATGTCATATACAAATAAAAAACAAACAGAAGCGAACCTTAACCATCCAACAAATCAAAGAATTTCAGAAAAAGCGAATTGGGTTACGTTTTAACTAGATACGTTTCATGTACAAGGAGCCTGTAGGCTCTGATGATTCGCAATGTACAAACCTAGCCTACACGATCAGCACTAGGCAAAGCGGCTTTCTATACACAAGGGGTATTCATTAATTGCTAATTTAGGAAGGGTGAGAACTCGTTTTTCCCATAGGCGTTTCTGCTAACCCATCCCCTATAAAATATGATTGCCAAACTTCATGTTGACCACAAACACTGAGAGGAGGTCATCATGAGAAAGTCATCTTCTGGAAAATGCAGTGGCATCAAAAGGCCATTTAAGCTTGAAGAGATCTGGCGGACCAGAACTAGGCTGGAGATTGAAAACGATTTGATGCAGCTCGCGTTACTGAACCTAGCTATAGATAGCAAGTTAAGAGCGAGTGATTTGCTAAAGTTACACGTTTACGATGTTTCTTCGCAAGGAGTTATCTATGACAGGGTTCAGTGCACCCAGCAAAAAACGGGCACCGATGTCCACTGTGAGATTACACCAAGAACACAGCAAAGTATTAGCCGATGGATTTTTGCAGCATCCCTAGAGGCAAGCAGTTTTCTATTTCCGAGTAGCCGCCGCTCTGGGCAACCAATCAGCTACTCATTCTATAGAGCAATTATCAGGAGCTGGGCTGCAAAGCTTGGATTGAATGCTGACTATTACGGTACTCACTCCATGCGTCGCACCAAAGCCACTTTAATCTATGCCAGAACGAAAAACATCAGGGCTGTACAGATCTTACTTGGACACTCGAAGCTTGATAACACAATTCGATACCTTGGCGTTGAGCTAGAGGACGCTCTGAGGTTGTCTGAGAAAATAGACTGCTGACAGATAGAAGCTGCTACAGGCTTTTCTCCTGAAAAGCCTGTGCCCCAAATTCAGTTAGGCTGAGTGTTCATACACATACTGAGATTTCGGAATGGCATTATATTTTCTAATCTATGTGAGAGTGAAACGATGCCTTTAATTGGCGTTATGCTCAGAGTGGGGCGCTAATACGCCCCTTGATATAATTACACTTGTTCGCTTGGGTGACCCCACATTAGTGGATCAGCGTAAGGCCCTGTCAAAGTAGAAGTCGACTCGCCAACGCCGTCTAAAGCGCCTTGTGTCAATTCACGAGCAAACCAACACTCTAGTGGTGCTAATGTTCTCACTGGTGGTAACACGTTGTGAGGTGTGTTGTAGCGGTTGCCGTAGTGGAACGGTTCCCCCATAACAAAAATCACATCTGCATCGAGTTGTTTCTCTGCTTCTTCCATTAAGCGCGTTGCGTAGCCTTTACCTTGGTACTCAGGAAGTACTGCTAATGGTGCTAACACGTAACACTTTAGATGTGGTGCTGCATCTACCGTAATTGGGGTATAGCATGCGTGCGCCACACCTTCATGGACGATAGAAAAGCTGCCGTCTGCGATAAGGTTGTCAGCAAAATCAGCGTACAATTTTGCGTGGCGTTCGTCGTAAAGACCACCAGCGGCTGCGAAAGCTTCGTACTGTATTTCGTGAGGTGTTCTCATTGGTAAAATCCCTTATGAATCTCGAATTAAAACTGTAAATTCAGCAGTAATAGACAACTACGTGCTGCCTACTGCATTGCCTGTCGTACTAGTTTTTTTCGACTTAATGTAGTTTTAACTAGCTTGCCAAATTCTTTATCGTGTTTTCGTTCTACATAACTCGACTTTTCACTTTTCTTTCTGTCTAAATACGCCAGCTCTTGTTTCAGATGTAAGTAACTGTCGTATCTTTCAGGTGTAATATTGCCTGTTTCTAATTCTTCTTGTACCGCGCAGCCTGATTCACCCTGATGTTGGCAATTTCGGTATTTGCACTCATGCGAGAGGCTTGAAATTTCTTCAAACACTGAGTCTACGTCTTCTTCGGTTGCCCATGCTTGAACTTCTTTAATACCCGAAGAGTCAACGATAAATCCGCCATTTTGTAACTCAAACAGATAAGAGCCAGACGTGGTGTGACGCCCTCTCATGTCTTTCACGCGTAAGCTATTTGTCGCCTGCACTTCGTAATTTAGAAGTCGATTGGTTAAGGTTGATTTACCCACCCCAGATGGACCAATAAATACGCCAACTTTACCGTCACTAACATAAGAAAGCAGCGTATCCATGCCTGTGCCGTCTAGAGCACTGCAATTAATAATATCGATACCAAGGG
>NZ_WXWS01000173.1:0-2968 GCF_009904715.1 Vibrio sp. V42_P2S4T144
CTTTATGACGAGCAGCAGAGAATAAAGCAACACAAGCAAAGCTCATTTTTAGCAGCCTTCCAAGCCAAACGCCCTTCCTATTCACTTGAAAATTTGGAATAGCTTGAACTTCTATCCACATAGATGTTCTTCTGGATAGCCTATTTTTAAATGCGCTAAATTGCTTTTCAGTAAAATCGCCGATTTTACTGAAACCTAACGTTTTAAGTTCTTCAGCAAGCATTTCATCTTGATACGCATATGCTTTTGCCATTACTTCTGAAATCTGATGGCGGTATGGGTGGTAAGCTTCAACAAACTCAACAACACGCTTCAAGATACTGGCGTGGATATTTTCCGGCAGAGCTAACGCTTGACCTCCCCTATAATTCTCTTTTACCCATTTAATGTACTCTCTTTTATGTACATAACGATTTAAGAGATTAGCTTTATTGAGAGTATTAATCATGGAAGCTAATTTACGGCAAGTTACTTCACTGCCATACCCTTCAAGTTTTTGTGAGAACATTTTCCACTGTCGCTCATTTGATAGCGAGGTAAAATCACTACTTCCCCATCGTATTGTAATAGCGCATAAATCAGTTAGGTAACGACGCAGTGTATTAACTGACACATGTGTGCCACCGTTAGAGTTATGCCTCTGCCACTGAATTAAAGCATAGAGATAAGACTGAATATCTTGCCGATGTTTTTTATCTATATTCCTAAAGTTAACGTTGGGCTTGCTCTGGTTTAAAGCGGAAAAGTCCCAATGGTCATCAAAGACACGGGACACACCATTATTGTCAGAGTCAAACGTCACATACGGATTTTCAGCAAGTTCTTGGCGAAGCTGTATAAGCTTTTCGGACATAAGTTACCCCTTAAGGAATTGGCTCACACTGGCTCGGTCTTGGTAAAATGGGTGATAACTGCCATCATCCACCTTTTGTTGGGCTTTAGCGTAGTTTTCAGGTGCTTTTTGTTTCAGCCTGAGAAGGACTTTTTTCAACATGGCTTCCACCACGAAATACTCATTCTTTGGTGTTGAATTACTCGCCAACATCTCTTTGAGATCTTCAATTTGCTCTAAAAAAGATAACATCAACCAGATATCATTTCTTGACGCCACTAATTTATGGCTGTCACAATCAAAGCAAGCGAGAAAATCCGTGCATCGCCTCTTATCTTCTGAAAAATCAATGCCCAACTGATTTATACGCCTCTTCTCCGCAACAAGCTTCTCTGCTGTTGCCCCTGCGCACTTGATTCCACTGGGCGTTGTCATTAATGGCTGCTCTTTGCTTTCATGTTGACGCAATTTCCTATAATCATAATCAGACAAAATATCGCTGTGCATTACCTTTGCATTCTCAATGGCTTTACCTATCTCCTCGCCCTTGGCAACGGCACTTAACGCGCTCAACGTAGCATTGAGGTTATTATCATGATCTGCCTGAACTCCGCTAGAGTAACGTTTGCCGACAACGTTCACGGTATTATTTAGCCCTTGTGAAACAAGGAAGGTATCTTCTGTCACTCGCATCAACACATCAGATTTTGTTGCCCTAAATCGACTTGCATTAACCGTTAAGCCAATTATCTTCTCAAGATGAGTATTTATACCGCCAATATTTGAACTATGGGCAGTAAATGTCCTGACCTCACCGCTGATACTATAGAAAGGACAAAGCGGCAACTCACTTGACAGCGGAATACCCAGTGACTGGTACATCACCTTTGATGTTTTTACCCATCGAGTAATCAGTTCCTTGGTTCGCAGGCTAAAGCCAGCGCTATTATCCAAACCTTTATAGCCAGCCCTGAACTTTTCACCGTCAAAAACAAACCGCCCACTGCCAATATTTTTAAATGACAGGTCCTTATAACGCACATTAGCGAGCACTGATTTATTCATACCTGTCAGCATTGAAAATACGAAAAACCAATTACGGGATGCATGATTGTAAAATACCTGCCGATTAACTTGCTCAAGTGGAATCAGGCCGTCCTTCAGATTTGACAGTAAGGGGGTCATGCACAGCTTAAAGCCCCTTTTACTCTGAGACTTTTTCCGCAATGTCCATCCTTGACTCTTTGCTTGTTCATCAAATAACTCTTCATCAAAGAACGGATGAATATCTAACAACTCATTTTTCTCAATCGCTTCCTGAAAGGCCAGAGCCCCCTTAACTAATACCTTGGATAACGGTCTCAGCTCTGTTTCCACATGAAACGCCTTATTTATTGCCAAAGGGTGTGCTGCTACTTCCGGTAGTGTCTTAAGGTCAGATTCTCTGCCCCACAGCCTTAATAGGAAAGATAAGCTGGCTTTAATCTGCGTTGCTATATATACCTGCTCGCCTTTTTCACGCAATTTATTGAAGTGCTTAATGCAACCAATAATGGCTGTAATACTGAAAAAGTCACCTTGATAACCAATCCCGTCAAGATATTTGAAATAATTGACAAGCCCACAAAAATAAGAATTCTTTGACTTGTTCTCAGGTAAGTGATTTAGCAACTGGTGGAGATCCCTGACGATATCATCCCGATTCGCCAACTCGCAATCTCCTGCCTTTATTTGCCTTACTGTCGGGACGTAACGGTAGCGTAGGCGGTGAGTGTAGCTTTTGATTCCATTGCCAGAATCTAAAACCATATCTTCAAAGTGAAGTGAGGTGATAGGTGCGCTGGTCTTCTTTATTGTAATTTTGGTACGCTTACGTCCTTGAATCATTGTATCACCTCCAAATCATCAAAAACGCCAATGTAGTCCAGTACGTCTTCGTAAATTTCATCTGCTGAGGGCATATCCTGTGCTATTTTCAGATACTTTATCGTCGTCGTTCTATCTTCATGACCAAGCAACCTTGACACCCTATCCAGAGCGTCATCTGGTGTAATTAAGGGGTTACCATATTCATCTTTTTTATTTAAAAGATGGCGAAATATATTCACAGCAAATGTTGACCGTAAGTTATGTAGG
>NZ_WXWS01000340.1:0-2963 GCF_009904715.1 Vibrio sp. V42_P2S4T144
ATGTTAGAGAGATACCGAAATCAAAGTGTCGGATTCCAGTTGAAACTGGTGATTACTTTGTGTCTATTCATTGCTTTCAGCAGTATTGCAGCGCTTGTTTACCGCAACGCTTCCGATGTTCTATTGGAAAGCACACTGAAAGAACACCAATCTAAAGTAGAATCAATGGCAAAAACCATTGCTGGCCAATTCGATGCTTACCTGCACACCGCTAAAGTCCTCGAATCTACTTTTCGCAATGGCTACCTTGCCGGTGTCTATGTCGAAAATTACACGGTTGACTTCATGGGGCATGAAGTACCAAACATCACTCAATACAGTGAAAGCTTAATTAATGACACCAAGTTGGTCGACAGTTTCACACGTGATACCGGCGCTATAGCAACGCTATTCGCACCATTGGGTGACGACTTTATTCGGGTGTCCACCTCCCTAAAAGATCCACAAGGTCAACGAGCGGTCGGAACCACGCTAGGCATCAACCATCCTGGTTATCAGCAACTTAAAGCAGGACAACCGTATTACGCTCAAATTAAATTGTATGGCGAGCGCTACATTACCTACTATGTCCCAATCAAAGATGCGACAGGAAAGGTAGCAGGCCTATCGTTTATTGGCTTACCAGTAGACCAAGCGACACGAACCTTGTTCGATGCACTCGAAGAGATAAAATGGGGCGACACTGGTTACACCATTATCGTTGATAACGACGATAACAATCTTGGTAAATACCTACTTCATCCAGCAAAAAGCGGCTCAGATTCGTCAATACTAGAAGTCGCCGACTACAATGGTCACAAGCCTTTTGGTCAGATTTTCGAACAATCTAGTGGATTAATTCGCTACCCTTTCGAGTACCAAGGTAACGTAGGCGAAAAGTATCTTGTCTACACAGAGGTTCCAGGTTGGAACTGGAAACTGCTAGGCGGTACGTTTATCAAAGAAGTGACAAAAGGTAGCGACACGCTTCTCACACTCATTGCCATCATTTCTTCGGTTGCGGCGATCATTACTTTTGTTGTATTGACGCTTTTCTTGAACCGTAGCCTACAACCTCTCACGACTCTAAACTCATACATGACTCGCTTAGCGGGCGGCGAAGTCAGCTTGAGCGTCCCAGCGTCTCGTAAAGCATCAAAGAATGAAATTACTAACCAGAGCTCGGGTGTCGCCAGTATGGCAAGTCAGCTCAATGAACTTGTTGGTAAGATCCGTTCAACAAGCGACTTAGTGGAGAGCAACTCCACCAGCGTTGCCAACGATGCACATAGCAATTTGACCCAAGCCGACCGACAACAACAAGAAGTCGAGCAAGTTGTGACAGCGATTGAAGAAATGGCCTCTTCCGCTCAATCTGTCGCACAACAAGTCGAAAGCATTGCGGAAAACGTACGCTCAGCAAATACCGATAGCCAGTCTGGTCTCGCGATTGTTGAAGACGTATGTATCGACGTTGCTCAACTTAACGATCAATTGGATCAATCAGCAACGGCTATCGAGCAAGTAAATCGCGATAGCGAGAGCATTCAAACCGTCACTAAAATGATTGATGAAATTGCTGAGCAAACCAATTTACTTGCCTTGAATGCCGCCATTGAAGCAGCACGAGCAGGTGAGCAAGGCCGTGGCTTCGCAGTTGTAGCAGATGAAGTGCGCACACTTGCGCACCGAACCCAAAGCTCAGTTCAGGATGTCGTGGAAATTATCGAGAAACTAAAAGGGTCGACTCATAATGCAGTTAATATGATGACAGACAGCCAACGCAGTGCAAACCAGGTCTTGGACAAAGCACAAGACGCGGGCACAGCATTAGAAGCCATCGCAGTACAAGTGCAGTCGATAGCCTCTCAAGCCGACGCCATTGCAGCGACTTCAGAAGAACAAGCTCAAGTTTCACAAGAAATTGCAGCAAATGCCCATTCTATCAGTGAACTTAACCGAGAAAGCCGCAACACGAGCGCAAAAACCTCACAAAGTGCCATTGAACTTCAACAACAAGCACGGAACTTGAAAGAGCAAGTCGACTTCTTCCACTAATACTTAATAAGAGCCGACTCAGTCGGCTCTTTTTGTTTCACTTGATACCACGCTTTTTGATAGAATTTGCCGCCCTACTTTCTGTTCGAGATCGTCATGAACTATCAATGCCCTCTATGCCACCAAGCTCTAGCGTTAAATGAAAAAACGTTTAAGTGCGAAAACAATCATCAGTTTGACTTAGCAAAAGAAGGCTACGTTAACTTGATGCCAGCGCACCACAAACGTTCTAAAGATCCTGGTGACAATAAAGAGATGATGCAAGCTCGTCGTCGATTCCTTGAAGGAGATTACTACAACCCAATGCGCCAAGAAGTGGCGCAGCTGTGTGCAACATACACTGAGGGGAGCACCCATCAATTATTAGATATTGGTTGTGGTGAAGGTTACTACACAGATCAAGTACAAAAGACGATAGAAACACAAGCAAACCATGCCACGATTTATGGCTTAGACATTTCGAAAGTTGCCATTCGTTACGCGGCGAAGCGTTACACGCACTGCAACTTTAGTGTGGCTTCTAGTCACCGACTTCCCTTCGCAAATGAATCCTTAGATGCCATTTTACGCATTTATGCCCCGTGTAAAGCTGAGGAGCTGCAGCGCGTTGTAAAAAACGACGGCGTTGTTGTCACGGTTACTCCTGCTAGTCGCCACTTATACCAACTGCGTGAGCGTATTTATCAAGAAGTTCGTCTTCACAATGAAGAACCAGAACATATTGAAGGGTTTGAATTAGAGCACCAGCAGCATCTTAACTATGTTATGGACTTGAAAAACGGAGCCGCAGTCGATTTATTGCAAATGACGCCATTCGCATGGAAAGCAACCGATGCTCTTCGTGAAGAGTTGAAATCCGCTACACTTTTCCAATGTGAGGCTGATTTTATGTTGCGTGTATATCGCAAAAAAACACTCAATTAATA
>NZ_WXWS01000359.1:0-2958 GCF_009904715.1 Vibrio sp. V42_P2S4T144
ATTGGATTAGCGGATGCTAAGTTTGCCTGTTTAGATATGCCGCTCAATACCTTTCAGAACCCTGTCTCTTTGAAGTATAAAGACGATGAATTGTCAACCAATCGGATCTGAATTTCAAAAAAGCAGTTGATCTTCTTTTCATCTCGCACAATAGTAAAAAAAGAAGCAATGAAATAGAACATTATGCGGGTGGCCTTTAAACAAGGTTTCTACCCGCATTATTATGAAGGACGTTAGAGTCAGTTATGGGTAAATCACTCGTTATAGTGGAGTCACCAGCCAAGGCAAAGACGATAAATAAGTACCTTGGTAAAGACTTTATTGTTAAGTCTAGTGTTGGTCATGTGCGTGATCTGCCTACGGCCGGTCAAAGCACTGGTGAGAAAAAAGCCGCAGCCATCTCAACTAAAGGGATGAGTCCGGAAGAGAAAGCGCGCGTTAAAAAAGAGAAAGACCGCAAAGCGTTGATCAAAAAAATGGGGATTAACCCATATCATGACTGGGAAGCGAATTACCAAATCCTTCCAGGCAAAGAAAAAGTTGTCAACGAACTACAAAAACTCGCCAAAGACGCAGATTGCGTTTATCTCGCAACCGATTTGGACCGCGAAGGAGAAGCAATCGCATGGCACCTTCGTGAGATCATCGGTGGCGATGAAGAGCGATACAAACGTGTAGTTTTTAACGAAATTACGAAAAACGCGATCCAACAAGCTTTCCAGACACCTGGCGAGCTGAACATGGATGGTGTAAATGCCCAACAAGCACGTCGCTTCATGGACCGTGTCGTTGGTTTTATGGTTTCACCTTTACTTTGGAAAAAAGTGGCTCGTGGTTTATCTGCTGGTCGCGTGCAGTCTGTTGCGGTGAAACTGTTAGTTGAGCGTGAGCGTGAGATTAACGCGTTTGTACCAGAAGAATTCTGGGACATTCATGCGAATACGAAAACGAAAGACAAAGCGGACTTTAAACTGCTTGTTGCTCAGAAAGACGGTTCTGCGTTTAAGCCAGTTAATGAGGCAGAAACCAAAGCAGCGATGTCTGTACTTGAGAATGCAAGTTACGAAGTATGTAAGCGTGAAGACCGCCCTACAAAGAGCAAGCCCTCAGCACCTTACATCACCTCTACGCTTCAACAGGCAGCAAGTACACGTCTGGGCTACGGCGTGAAAAAGACCATGATGCTAGCTCAGCGCCTCTATGAGGCCGGTTACATCACTTATATGCGTACTGACTCGACTAACCTAAGTGCCGAGGCTGTGGACGCTGTACGTGACTTTATTGGTTCTGAGTTTGGTGATAAGTACCTACCAGCGAAACCATTGACGTACGGTAGCAAAGAAGGAGCACAGGAAGCGCACGAAGCGATCCGTCCTTCAAATGTGGGTGTTAAGGCGGAAGACCTGCAAGGTGTCGATGCTGATGCGCACAAACTTTATGCTTTGATTTGGAATCAGTTTGTAGCGTGTCAAATGACGCCAGCAGAATACGATTCAACAACCATTAGCGTAAAAGCGGCAGAATACACGCTTAAAGCGAAAGGCCGTATCCTTAAATTTGACGGCTGGACTCGTGTACAGCGTCCAATGGGCAAAAACGAGGATACAATCCTTCCAACGGTACAACTTGGCGATAAGCTAAGCTTAGAGTCACTTGACCCTAAACAGCACTTTACAAAGCCACCTGCGCGCTACACTGAAGCAGCACTGGTTAAAGAGCTGGAGAAACGAGGCATTGGTCGTCCGTCGACTTACGCATCGATCATTTCTACGATTCAAGATCGTGGCTACGTGAAAGTTGATCAGCGCCGTTTCTACGCTGAAAAAATGGGTGAAATTGTTACTGACCGCCTTGATGACAGCTTTAACGATTTGATGAACTACGACTTTACTGCGCGTATGGAACAGAAATTGGACCAAATCGCTGAAGGTGAAGTGAACTGGAAAGCTGTGTTAGACAACTTCTTTGCTGATTTTACTGGCGATCTTGAAAAAGCGGAGCTGGATGAGTCAGAAGGCGGTATGAAGTTAAACCACATCGTCATGACGGATATCGAGTGTCCGACGTGTAGCCGTCCAATGGGCATCCGTACTGCTTCGACAGGTGTGTTCTTAGGCTGTTCAGGTTACGCGTTACCACCAAAAGAGCGTTGTAAGACAACCATCAACTTGGGTGACGAAGAAGGTATTATTAACGTTCTAGAAGAAGACGTTGAAACCGCAGCTCTGCGCGCTAAAAAGCGTTGTCCGATCTGTGAAACAGCGATGGACGCATACCTGATTGATGACAAGCGTAAGATGCATGTTTGTGGTAATAACCCGAACTGTGAAGGCTACCTTGTTGAATACGGCGAGTTCAAAGTAAAAGGCTACGATGGTCCAGTTGTTGAATGTGACAAATGTGGCTCTGATATGGTGCTTAAGAACGGTCGCTTTGGTAAATACATGGATTGTACGAGCGAAACGTGTAAGAACACTCGTAAGATTCTTAAGAATGGCGAAGTCGCGCCACCGAAAGAAGATCCTGTTCATTTCCCCGAGTTGCCATGTGAAAACTCAGATGCGTATTTCGTACTTCGTGATGGTGCTTCGGGTCTATTTATGGCGGCAAGCAATTTCCCGAAATCGCGCGAGACACGTGCTCCTTTGGTTGCTGAACTGGCACGTTTTGAAGAGCGTTTACCTGAGAAGTTCAAATACCTAGCAACTGCGCCGCAAGAAGATCCTGATGGTCGTCCTGCTGTTGTACGCTTTAGCCGTAAAACAAAAGAGAACTACGTTCGTTCGGAAGAGAACGGTAAGCCAAGTGGTTGGACAGCGCTCTTTGTTGACGGTAAGTGGGAAGTCACTGATAAGCGTAAAAAAGCGAAAGCATAAAAACGTACGATCTAAGTAATGTAAAAAGGCAGCGATATCGCTGCCTTTTTTGCGTTTTGTTTTTGCGTAAAGGCCACTGTGT
>NZ_WXWS01000298.1:0-2955 GCF_009904715.1 Vibrio sp. V42_P2S4T144
AGCTTACAGTAGTGCTCTAAATAAAACTAACAAAGCATTTAAGAGTGATTCCCAACGCTTGGCATTTTTCATTCCATCGTTGGGTTTTGTGTTTACGGTGGCATGGTTGGGTTTCGTGGTAGCGTTGCTCACACCTTAATGCGGCGTTATATTTATTTTCAAATCATGAGGTTACTCGAAATTTAGTCTTTCAACCTTTGTTATCGTTTCCGATTTGAGGGGGAATTATGAGTTATCAAGATAAGTTAGAAAGAGCTGACAACCACCTAAAAGACTTGGGGCTTTCTTGCAATACAGATAAGACTATCTTGTATAGGTTTTTGCGAAGCCGAGGCGTTCAGTTAAAACCCGTATATTGGGAATCACTTCATATGAACATAATCTTGAAATTCATTGAATTTTTCATCGTATATCTGTTTATAACGTATCTGTTTAGCTTGGCTCAAGAAAACTCTAAGTTTATAGATACGTTAACAAATGCACTCATAATGAGTTCTGTATTCTCTATTGCAATCAGTGTTTACTATCTAATAGTTGCTAGAAGAAAATCTCTCATAAAGTGGGACAAAATATAGGGATATCATAAATATAACAAACATTTAAGGCTTCAAGATACTTTTTCTAATCCAAATTTAGCACGTTAGAATCCATACTCTAACGTGCTTTTGTCCAAAGAGCTGTAAGGTACTAGCTGTGCTTCCCACATAAAAAGTTCGCTACTTTAATGTGAAAATTAAGATCTTTCCCAACCAGCCCTCCTCCAAAGCCCTGATAAATAAAGGGCTAACGGCTTACATTGGACTTTTCGCTGAAATGGGCGCAAAACCCCTACTTAAGCTGTACACTGCTGACCTTTTCAATGTGTAACAATACGTCCATAACATCGCTGTGAGCATTGAGTAACTTTCTCTTTGCAATTGTCCATGCCGCTAATTTTCCGTTAGCATTCACGCTCACCTTGATGTAATGCTCGTGCTTTTGGTTGCTCTCATCGTACTTGGTGTACCGTGCTACATAGTATTGCTTGCCATCGATGGTAGTTAGCCGTGGGTCTAGACTTTTTGGCAAACGCGCCAGTAAGTTGAATTGCTTGCGAACGCGATCCCAACAACGTCCCCATAGTTCCTTTCCGATTTGGTTACGTATTTTGGTTGCCTTGCGTAGCCCTTTCTTTTCACCAATGCGAACAAACCCGACAGAACGACGTATATAACCACCCTCCGGCTTAGGCACACTAACTGCGTAACAGGTCTTTTTCTTGGTAATGAATCGATAGCCTGTGTTAGATACGAAATAAGCATAAGCGTTACGACACTCTGACACTCTATAACCCTCAAAAAAACAAAACATGTAATTCCTTTCGGTTGGATTTGGCTGACCATTGCTGCCTTTTCTTGGCCAAATGAACAAAGTTACAGTGTAACTATGTTTTTTGTATTCCTAATTAATGCGACAGATTGATAGTCTTTAGGTCATCATAGCTGCAACCAAGCACCAGCTTGATTGCCTTTTTGCTGAACCCTTTTTTTATTAATTCTCTTACCTTTGGTTTAAGCTCATTCGGAATTGGCTTTCGGGAAAGTTCCTGTTGTCGAAGCTTAAATTCGTTCACTCGTAAGTTCGCGTCCATTAGAGCTTTGCACATAATTTTCCCTCCCGTTATTGCGTCTTTGGTTTTAATGAAATGCCTGTTGTGTACTCTTTCGCTTCGTCATGGAACGTTCTTAAGTAGTGGTCAGTCACGGCAACACTAGAATGACCAAGCGCGTCCTTAATCACTTTCAAAGAGGCTTTCTTTTCAAGTAGTAGCATGGCATACATTTTTCGCATCGAGTGTGTTGATAGCTGGTATGGCAGCCTCAACTCCATCGCTATGCGCTTATACGCTCGGTTGATGTACTGGATACTGATAGCATTGCCCTTTTTGGCTAAGTGGTGATTGGATTGAAACATCAGCTCATTGTGGCCATTGTGTAGGTAGATACGTTTAATCAGTTCTTCCAGTTCGGCATTAACGTGAATAGTAATTCGAGCGGCCTCTTTGGCGGCTTTTTCGCTCTTACCTCGGGTCATACGGCCTTTAAAGCCTTTTGATTGAACAATGGTAAATGACGACCGAATCACGCCATTTATCATCACATCGCTGAATTTTAACTTCGAAATGTCACAGTAACGTAAACCTGTACGCACCTCCATTTCAATCATCATAGAGATAAGTGGGTTAATGTCATCCATTAAACGGATTATTTTTTCCAACTCGTCTAAGTCACGCGCAGGGAAAGCAGCCATTAGATCAACTCCACATCATTAGCACTAACCGTCTTAAACTCGCCACCAACGAACACTTGGATTTGCAGTGTTCGAGATAACAAGCCAAATCCCAAGAATAAGCCTAGTTCGTCATCGACACGCACGAAGTCGTGGTGAACAGGCAATCGGCCAAAGTGGTTGATCATCTTGGTTTGCGCTTGGACGCTTTGAGGCTCTTTAATTGTGTTGATGGCGAAGCGAAGCTGAGAGCGAATCTTTAACGCATTATTACCTTTTCGAGCTTTGCTGATCGTGCCTTGCACACAGGGGAAGCCGTAGAAATTGCGAATGACGGCGGCGGCTTGTTCTTGGCCTCCACATTCATTAATTAGCTCATCCAAAGAGATAAGAATAAGGTCGTGGTGACACTCTTGGATGGCACTTCGTTTGCTTGCCCAATCCTCAGAAAGCGACAACAATTCATTTTTTTTAAACATTTTTGCTGATTCCTTTTTGGCAATATCCGATTGTTTACTCGGAATACAATATATTCCAAAGGAATATATTTTTCAACCATGTTCGGAATAGAATCTCTTTAGTAATAAAGAGTACCAAAAGTGGTCGATTAATCGGCTTTTGATAAATAGCGCAATAGCGTATAGAAAGCCACCAGCAAAAAGTCATTTCTTTTAAATATTCCATAGG
>NZ_WXWS01000475.1:0-2950 GCF_009904715.1 Vibrio sp. V42_P2S4T144
TTCTTACACCGCCTCGGTGAAATCTTAAACAGTAGATTTGGTCGGAGTTTGATAAACTATATTTTTTGTAATACCACCTTGTAACTATGAAACCAGAACCACAAACAGAAGCAGAGCTATTGGAACGAGCACATGATATGGCAGGACTCAGTTTTGCTGAGTTGGCCGCCGAGGCGAATATGATTGTTCCTGAAAACTTAAAACGTGATAAAGGTTGGGTGGGTCAATTACTCGAATGGCACTTGGGCGCTCCAGCTGGCAGTAAACCTCAACAAGATTTCGCAAACCTAGGGATCGAGTTGAAAAGTATTCCGATCAGTTACTCTGGCAAACCTTTAGAAACAACCTTTGTTTCTGTGGCGCCCCTCACTGGTGTTCATGGTCTTACATGGGAAACAAGTCATGTTCGAAACAAGCTATCTCGTGTGCTTTGGGTACCCGTAGAAGGAGAACGAGAAATCCCACTCGCTGAAAGACGTGTGGGCAGTCCACTCATTTGGTCACCAGATGAAGAAGAAGAGCGGATTTTGCGAAATGACTGGGAAGAGTTAATGGAGATGATCGTCTTGGGAAGATTTGATCAAATTTCCGCCAGACACGGAGAAGCGCTGCATCTTCGCCCTAAAGCCGCAAATGCAAAAGCGCTCACCGAAGCATACAACTCAAATGGTAAGCCGATGAAAACTCTGCCCCGAGGCTTTTACCTTAGAACACAGTTTACTGAACAGATCTTACTCAAGCACTACATTAACACTCAACCAGAATAAAACCATATCAGCTATTTAGTGCGTCACGAGCGATAACTCAATATCGCAGTATGAGGCCGCCTCTTCAGTGCCACATTCGTCATACGCATTGCGCAGCCTTAAATACGCTTTATCGACCCCTAGCCTCAATAGTTCTTCTTTTACTAAGTCTAGAGAGCCAAAATGTATCGGGTCTTCACCGTCTTTAATCGGCTCAAGTTGATGCTTGTACTCCACAGCTAAAAGATAGTCAGAGACATCAGAACACCCAATCACAAATACTTTGGGAGTTTTATAAGTATCTTTATGTGGACCATGTAGCCACATGTCCAATTGATGCTTCTGCATAACATACCTCCTTCACACGATCATTTAAGTGTAGTTAGGCTAACTGTAGCTTTCGAGTTTGCTCTTCCTTTATACGTAAATCATTTGCGATTGCGGCTAAAAATCCCCTATATTGGAGTCACTTATTTAGTCGGTAACTCTTCAAGGACGTGATATGCAATACACAAAACTACCGCACTCATCACTTGAGATCAGTAAAATCTGCCTCGGCACTATGACGTTTGGCGAGCAAAACACAGAAAAGGACGCCTTTGAGCAGCTCGACTTTGCCCTCGATCATGGGGTGAACTTCATCGATACCGCAGAGATGTACCCTGTACCGCCAAACTCGGAAACACAAGGGCTCACCGAGCAATACATCGGTAATTGGTTAGCAAAAAGCGGCAAAAGAGAAAAAGTAGTACTGGCAACAAAAGTGGCAGGCCCTCGAAATGTTCCTCACATTAGAGACAACATGAGCCTTAATCGTCGCCACATCCATACAGCAATTGATGACAGCCTTAATCGTCTACAAACCGATTATGTCGATTTGTACCAACTACATTGGCCGCAGCGTCAAACCAACTGCTTTGGTCAACTCAACTACCCATACCCTGACAAACAAGAAGAAGTCACGTTAATTGAAACGTTGGAAGCGCTTACTGAATTAGTGAATGCAGGTAAAGTGCGCTATATCGGCGTATCCAACGAGACGCCGTGGGGGGTGATGTCGCTACTGCGTTTGGCAGAAAAACACGATTTGCCAAGAATTGTCTCCATTCAAAACCCATATAACTTATTGAACCGCAGCTTCGAAGTTGGCTTGTCTGAAATCAGCCATTACGAAGGCGTTCAGTTACTTGCCTACTCTCCTTTGGCATTTGGCTGCCTGAGTGGTAAATACCTAAACGGGGCAAAACCTGAAGGCGCTCGATGCACTAAGTGGGAGCGTTTTGCGCGCTACTTCACTCCACAAGGTGTTAAAGCGACCGAAGCTTACGTCAATTTAGCTCAAGAGCATGGTCTAAACCCTGCACAAATGGCGCTCGCGTTTGTCAATCAGCGTCCATTTGTTGCTTCTAACATTATCGGAGCAACAAACCTAGACCAATTAAAGGCCAATATCGACAGTATTGATTTGCAACTTAGCGACGAACTACTTACTGAAATTCAAGCAATAGGTACAACTTACTCGAATCCTTGCCCTTAACGGTACCACCTTCAAACGAAAACAGCTGATCTTCAAGATCAGCTGTTTATCAAATGAAGTATGACTTCATATCGCACGTTAAGCGTGTTGACTGACTCGTTAGCAACTCTGCCAGTCCAACACGCTAACGATTACGTCATTATTCGCGACGTTAAGACTCGACGAAGGTGACGAACTCGACGTTCAACTTTTACTGCATCCGGAACATTGGCACGTGTAGAACGACCATCGCGATCTAAACCAATATCCCTCAATAGATGAACATTCGTCCATGGAATATCATGAGCAGTTCGGCGTATGGTACGCTGCCATTGCTTTTCTTCGCGTTTAAGGTCTGCTTTCAATAGCAAAGTGGCCAATTGTAAGTAAATAGAGTGACGCATAATATTTTCTCCGATTATCGATGTATTCGACTGGGAAAAATAGTGCGTAAAATGAACAGAAATATTCTGTTGATACTAAGCCGCTACTTTCCCGCAGCCTAGTAATAAATATGATAGGTTACGGATTAATTTTTATCTTGTGAGCCAGTGGTATTGGTATCATCCGATTTAAGGGTTATCGGAGCGATAGGCATACGATCAGCGCAAGCAGTGGTGTTAACAACGTAATGTTTCATCTTGCGCCTCCTAGCTAAAAATTAATCCGTTTATGAAAGGTATAACTC
>NZ_WXWS01000665.1:0-2942 GCF_009904715.1 Vibrio sp. V42_P2S4T144
GATAATTTATTGATATTTAGCAGATTAAGTCGATCCGGTTCACAATAACCTTGACCATTACAACCCAAAACTTATTTATCAATGAAAAATAATTAGACATCGATCACGCTTAATTTCCTAAAAAAATAAAGAAAGCCCCAACATGATGTTGAGGCTTTGCCAAAAAATTAACTTACAAGAATCGAGTTATTTCACGCTGGTCACTCGACTTGCTTTCTCACCGGTTGCTGACACAGAACGGATAAACACTTCACCTTTCACATTTGGACGAGCATTATCTGCGTAAGTTAGCCAGTTCTTGCCGTCTAGAGAGTATTGAAGCTTCACCCCTGGGAACTGAACGTTCATTGCTAGCTTGCCATCTTCTACTTTCGCACCTGGTACAGGCAGGCGGTAGTCGATACCTGATTTTTCTAGCTTAGCCAGTTCGCGTTGGCCAAGTACGTTCGCAAAGCGGTTGTAGTCTTGGTTTAGCGCGACTTTGTCTACTAGGTTAGAGTTTTGCGAGTATTCAACACCCACTTTGTAGTCGTTTTCCCAATCAGCACGGTGCCATGCACGCTCAGCGGCTGCTAGTACGCGAGGGAATACCATGTACTCGTATTGCTCATCGTTACGTACTGTCTCAGACCAAAGCTGTGCTGATAGACCGTAGAAAGGTTTCGCTTCGATTTCACCTTTACCAGTGAAGCCGTTACCATCGCGGTCTACAGAAGTTTCTGCGTTTTGAGGCATGTTCTCTGGTGCAAAACCAAACATCTTACGAGTATCTGTTGCACGTGTTGCCCAGTAGTAACCACGCTCTTTCTGGTCAACTTCGTACGGCATGTCCATGTACACGTAGTCTGGGTTAGAAACGATAACGTCGTAACCTTTCTTAGACCATTCGTACACTGATGATGTGCCCCCCCAGTAAAGAACGTCCCAGAAGTTAACACGTGTGTTTTCTGTTGCGAACGCTTTCTCACCTTCGCTGTACTTAAGGCCATCTTGCCAAGCTTGGAAGTTTGGAATGCCTTTCTCTGCCACCATCTTCGACACTTCTTCTGCAAAGTGGCTTGGTAGATGAGCAAAATCGCTTACCGTACCGTCTGCAATTAGCGTCTGACATTGTGGTGACTGTGCGAATGGCTTGTCTTGCTTAGACAAATCAATGTTACCCTTCCAGCTTACTTTGTCTTCTGCGTTGATGTCTTGCAGACCAGCGCCTAGCTTGATGTTCTTCGCTTCGTCACCACCAAAGTGCCATGTTGTTAGCGGCGTGCCCGCTTCTTGGTGCATTGCTGCTACTTCTGAAATCACTTTATCAACAAAGCGAGTTGAAGATTCCATACATGGGTTGATGAAGCTTTGCTTGTTGTAGAACTGAACCGTTGTTACGTTCGATGTATCTTGAGGATCCATCAGGCGGTACTCGTTCGCTTCTGCTTCTTTACCTTCTTCCATTAGGCGGTCGTAACGTGCTTCCATTGATACCACTGCTGCACGAGCGTGCGCTGGCATATCGATTTCAGGAATCACTTCGATGTTACGCGCTTTCGCGTACTTCAAGATGTCCACGTAGTCTGCTTTGCTGAAGAAGCCAGAACCAAAGTTGTCTGTCGTTGCACCTGAGCCAAGCTGAGGCAGTAAACAGCTTTTCTCTTCCAAATCGAAACAACGGTTAGCACCCACTTCAGTCAGCTCAGGCAGACCCGGGATTTCTAAACGCCAGCCTTCATCATCCGTTAGATGAAGGTGTAGTTTGTTCATCTTGTACGCTGCCATTTGGTCAAGCGTTGCAAGGATTGCGTCTTTAGAGTGGAAGTTACGAGCCACGTCCACCATCACACCACGGTAATCAAAACGCGGCGCATCTTTAATAGACAGTTGTGGTAGAGAATCAGCATTTTGGCTATCTACCAGGCCAAAGATAGATTGTACTGCGTAGAAAGCACCTGCTTGGTCAAACGCTTTAATCGCAATACCGTCGCCTTTGATGCTCATTTCGTAAGCACCAGATTTTGCCAATTCACCGGTGAAGTCTGCAGGAACAACAGTGATGCTTACAGGAAGATCACCACGAACATCCACACCTACCACTTCTGCACGACCTTGAATTGCTGCGTATTGAGCCGCATCGAATGCGTCTTTAGGCAGCGCAATACCCGCCGCGATATCTACCGTACCTTTACCTGCTTCAACAGACATTGGCGTTGGTAGTAACGTGGTTGATACGTCTTGTTTTGCTAGATCTTCGTTCTTCTCGAAACGAGACACAGCGCTCGCAAATACGTTGTTGTCATCTGGCGTACGTTTTAGGTTGTTACCCTCAAGGCCAGTCACGAAAGATGCAACGTCTTCTGTGTTAAGAGAAGCGATCATCTTAGGCTCTGCATTTGGTGCAGCAACGAAAGCGCCTGGCATGAAGTCAGTTTCAAATAGCTGCCAGTATTCAGCAACAAGAGGAAGCACAACCTCTTCACCCGCAGCAAAACCATCAAACTTATCTGTTGGTTCTAGTTTGTGTAGATCACCCGTTACGCGAGAGATTTTAAACTGTTCGTTTTCAACATCCAGAATCAGACGAATGCTATGGAAGTAAATAGCCCAATCTTTTGAGTCAACCGCTTCACCTTGGTTAACCAGCGTCATGTTTACCTTGTTACAAGACGCCCACTCAGCCCCTAAGTCCTGACAAGCAAGACCTTCGTTTGCACCGTGGTTAGTCAACACTTGGTATTGAATATCAAGATTATTAGCCAACGAATTTACAACTTGTTGTTCAGAGCTTTGCAGCGCAGAGCAACCTGCTAATGTAGTGATAACAGAAACAGCAATCAGACTAGGTTTAAACATCTTACTTCCCCAAAAAAGTCAGTGGTTCAAAACGACAATGATAAAAATCTCGGCCCCTCAAATGCGAGGTGCCTAACCGTTACATTCAACATACAACCTGTTAT
>NZ_WXWS01000569.1:0-2937 GCF_009904715.1 Vibrio sp. V42_P2S4T144
ATTCTGCGCTCCTTTGTACATGCCAGAAACGTCCGTCCTACTTAGTAGGAGGGGCGATTAATCTTAAGAAATTTCTCAAATGAAATACGAACAACAGATTGGATATCGATACCCTAAAGGTCGATTTGCCATGGTGAGTGTATACGCATTCACTGGTGCTGCGATTTTAGCATCGACTATTTTTTCTCTATTGCTATTTTTGTCTATCGACGAAAATCCGATGATGCAAACCTTATTT
The DNA here is from genome assembly GCF_009904715.1 of Vibrio sp. V42_P2S4T144. Lineage (NCBI taxonomy): Bacteria > Pseudomonadati > Pseudomonadota > Gammaproteobacteria > Vibrionales > Vibrionaceae > Vibrio > Vibrio sp. V42_P2S4T144. The sequence continues at coordinate 239 of NZ_WXWS01000569.1, forward strand.
GGTGGTTTAGCGATCATTTTTGAAGCGGGTAAATTTTACGCTTGGTATGAATACGGTGAGCGCCGAGCCCATCGCAACTACACAGGAGCAGCAACCGCTCTCGTGTTTTATTTAGTCTTAGCTGCGATTTCCATTGGCGGTAGTATTGGTGGCATTAATAGTGCAACCAATAGTGCACAAAGTCATATTTCGGTAGAGCAGGCGAAAGTGGAAGCGTTTAATCGTCAGATTGCGGCAATCGATAAGCAGATTGAGCTCAACAATATGGCAGCGCAGAAATACATCGAGATGGAGCGTATCGCGACTGGTGTAACTCGCATTCAGGATCAAAACAAAACCTTACGTGAAGAGCAGCAACGCTTGGCTATGGAGCGTGATAGTTTACCGCCGGTTACGCAAGGCTCAGTGATTGGTTTGATTGATAGCCTAGCCAACGCATTTGGTACCTCCTCTCAGCAAGCTCAGCTTGGCTTGGTTGTATTTCTTTCGATTCTTTTGGACTTCTTTGCTGCATTTTTTGTTGGCTTGATTGGTGAAGAGCAACGGTTCCGATATTTCTATCGCAGAAATGAGGACATGATATTGAAAACAGTTCGCGATATAGACCCAGCGCCTGCGGGTTATCTTCCTCATATAAAAGAGGAAGAAGAGCAAGAAATACCAGCTGCGCCGGAGCCAGAAGAACCAAAGGAACCGAAAACCTTGTTAGAGCAAGTTAGCGATGCACTTAAAACGCATCAAATTACGTGCACCAAAAAAGCCGTTGCTAAACAGTTTAGGCTGTCTGCGGAAGAGGTAGACAAGGTATTTGAAGAATTGGCAGAGCTCGGTTTAGTGGGAAAAAAAGCCAACCACCATTATCATTGGATAGGTGAAGCAGAAACCGCATAATTGGTTATCTATTAGAGTTCGGAAAGAGCGTCAATCGGCGCTCTTTTTTTTGGGAGGGGGGAGTTTCGCTATTAAAGTTAACTACAAGAAAGCGTATCAATCTTTATTGAGCTTTTTGGTTACGTCTTTCATCGTTTTCTTCTCTTTTTCCGGTGTCATTGCATCAACAGCTTTACCCGCCATCCCTTCATCTGGTAATTTGTCTTTTCCTGCATCAACTGCGGTATCTTTCAGTGCCTCTTTAGGCGTACAGCGACCCCCAACACCAACCACGGCTTTTGTCGCAGCGGCTTTAGCTGCCTTTTCTGCATCGCAGTCAGGATCCATAACGCTAGCTAAGCTCGTGGCTGAACCAAAAAACAAGATTAACAAAATGAGGTTGCGTTTTTTCATAGTCGTCACCAATGTTGTGAAACATAGGTAAAGTGTAACGGAGAGAAAAGGCTTTGACTGAGAATTTGTTGGTTTGAGCTTGGGAAGCAAAGTAAGGTGAAAAGAAAAAGTGCCACCGAAGTGACACTTTTTCTTAAGCGTAGAAGGGATTAGTTGTCGTAAACGTCTAACTCCACTTCACGGGCAATATTTTGGTCGTTAATGATCACACCTTCGACTTCGACACGAGCACCATTTAGGTTAAGTTCTTCAATGCCTTGGAAGCGTGTTTGCGCATCAATCACAACGGTGGTGTTACTTAGTACTTGATCAGCATCATTCTCACAATGCTCGATTTTAAATGCTCTTGAATCAGCATCGTAGTTTGATACATAGCCTTCACATTCAAACTCTTTACCTCGCCATTGGTTGTCATTGTCAAACTCCGACCGCTCAAATTCGATGACGGTAGCGGTGCGTTTGCCATTTTTCATCACAGAGGTCACTTCTACTTCTTGACCTTGTTCTAGATTAGCTTTGCTACCATCCTCAAAGCGTGTTGCGTTATCAATGAAGAAGGCTCCTCGGTAGTTTAGAGAGAACTCACTATAATCCTTGGCAACCCAAGTCACGATACCTTCCACATCGCTGTCATTTTTTAGATCGTCGTAGTCTTCAACTTCTACCTCATTTGCCATGAAGATGCCGTTTTGCATTTCACCTTCTACTTCTACCCATTGGCCGATGCTAAGTTGGCTAATGTTGTCGTAAGATACGGTTATATTTGTACCAAGCTCAAACGTGCCAGCATTTTCATCGGTACTAGTAATGCGACCTTCCAGTTCGTAGTAGCTTCCAAGGGCTGGGTAATCGTTATCTACGTCGATTTCGACCACAGACAACACTCGATAACCCGCATCCGCAGTCGGCAAGGATGACACCATCACCCAGTCGTTGATCTCTATATCATCACTTAAACCGTCAAACTGCAGATCTACGCCGTTTACCGTAAATGTTTTCTTCACATAATCAATTGCTGTGACACGTCCTGTAATGGTTGGTTCAAGTGTGACTCGGACGCCATTGTTCGAAGCTTGCCGAATATCTGAACCCACGCGAACCACCATTTTTGGTTTTACATCGGCCAGTTGCACTTGTGTGTCGTCATAAACCACCTCAGACACACGATACGTATGTCCATTGACGGTTAACGTGCTTTCTTCAGCGTTGACCGCTTCAACAGAGCCAATCGCTACACTTGGTTTCACTGCTGGTTGAGTTGATGTGCTATCGCTATTGCTGCCACCACCTGAACCACAACAACCAGACAATGCCAAACCTACTACAGAAATAAGAGCGAGTTTTTTCATTGTATTAACCTCAATTTACGAGCGAGTTTAGGAAATTGCCTGTATCTTATTGGGCATATCGTGAAG
>NZ_WXWS01000369.1:0-2937 GCF_009904715.1 Vibrio sp. V42_P2S4T144
CTCGATATCCGCACTAACTTCAGCTACTTGCTTAGTACCATCAAACTTAAGGTACTTAGTCTTTCCTGCTTCAGCTTCTTTGCCGTAGTAGTTGATTAGCGGTGCAGTTTGCTCGTGGTAAACACCTAGACGAGCACGTACTGTTTCTTCTTTGTCGTCATCACGAACAACAAGATCTTCACCAGTTACATCATCTTTACCTTCCACTTTAGGCGGGTTGTAAACCACGTGGTAAGTACGACCAGAAGGAAGGTGAGCACGACGACCAGCCATACGCTCAACAATTACATCGTCTGCAACGTCAAATTCGATAACGTAGTCTACGTCTACGCCCATTTCTTTTAGGCCGTCAGCTTGAGGGATAGTACGTGGGAAACCATCTAGTAGGAAACCGTTTGCACAGTCTTCTTGAGCGATACGCTCTTTGATAAGACCAAGGATGATTTCATCAGAAACTAGCTGACCAGCGTCAATAACAGCTTTAGCTTGTTTACCAAGCTCTGTACCTGCTTTGATAGCAGCACGAAGCATATCACCAGTAGAGATTTGTGGAATACCGTATTTTTCCATGATGAAGTTTGCTTGTGTGCCTTTACCTGCACCTGGAGCACCTAGAAGAATGATGCGCATGATTTATCCTCTTTAATATTTAAGATTTATACCGAAGCTCACAATAGCTGACCTCTTAGACATCAAACCTGAGAAGCACCTGCAACGATAAGTTTCGGTATAACGTATATAGGCGAGCAAAAATACACGCCTTATTACTCACATTCAAGTCGCAGATTCTATCACAGGTTCTCTGAGCAAAGAGTGTATTAAGACTAAAGAATGTTAACAGTACCCTCTTTCACGCCCTATTGATTATTAACTCAGCACTTGAGATGCAAAATTTTGCGACAACAAACAAAAAGCTCGCGAAATGCGAGCTTTTTGATTTGCAGAGGTTATTACACCTTAGTCAAAAGTTGATTAACGGCTCCTAAGAACTCTGTTGGATCCTCAATAGAGCCTCGCTCCGCTAGCATTGCCTGACCAAGCAGAACTTCAACCCAGCAACCAAACGCTTCTTCATCGGCTTCGTCAGCCATACGCTTAACCAATTCGTGCTCAGGGTTTAGCTCAAAGATGTATTTCACTTCCGGCACAGCTTGACCAGCTGCCGCAAGAAGCTTCGCCATTTGAGTGCCCATTTCGTAATCGTCCGTTACCACAACAGCAGGCGTAGATGCGAGTTTGAAGGTCGTACGAACTTCTTTCACACGATCGCCTAGGTAAGACTTCGTGCGCTCTACAACCGACTTGAACTCTTCTTCGGTTTCTTTTTGCTTCTCTTTTTCTGCTTCATCTTCAAACTGACTTAGATCAAGCCCAGCTTTAGTGATTGACTGGAACTGTTTACCATCAAACTCAGTTAAGTAGTTCATCAGCCACTCATCAATGCGGTCGTACATCAAAATAACTTCAATGCCTTTCGCTTTGAACTGTTCTAAGTGAGGGCTGTTTTTCGCAGCTGCATAGCTGTCTGCCGTCAAGTAGTAGATCTTATCTTGACCTTCTTTCATGCGCTCAACGTAAGACGCCAAGCCCACAGTTTGCTCTGAAGAGTCCACTTCAGTTGAAGCAAAGCGCAATAAACCTGCAACTTTCTCTTTGTTTGCAAAGTCCTCCGCAGGGCCCTCTTTCATCACAAGACCAAACTCTTTCCAGAATGATTGGTATTTCTCTTCGTCATTCTTGGCCATACGCTCGAGCATCGTTAGCACGCGCTTAGTACAAGCATTACGTAGAGACTGAGTCACTTTATTGTCTTGTAAGATCTCACGCGATACGTTTAGCGGTAAATCGTTTGAGTCTATTAAACCACGTACGAAGCGTAAGTATGACGGCATAAATTGCTCTGCATCGTCCATAATGAATACGCGCTGTACGTACAGTTTCAAGCCTGATTTGTGGTCGCGGTTCATCATATCCCAAGGTGCTTTCGATGGGATGTATAGTAAGCTCGTGTAGTCGTTTTTACCTTCTACACGGTTATGACTCCAGACCAATGGATCGGCAAAGTCATGTGATACGTGCTTGTAGAACTCTTGATACTCTTCTTCTGAAATATCAGATTTGTTACGCGTCCACAGTGCTTGGGCTTTGTTGATTTGCTCCCACTTTTTCTCATCTGTTTCCTTGCCTTCGTCATCACGAACGACAGTTTGGATTGAAACAGGAATGCCGATGTGATCAGAGTACTTACTGATAACGTCACGTAGACGCCACTCATTCAAAAACTCTTTACCCTCTTCACGCATATGAAGAATGATGTCGGTACCACGTGACTCTTTGGTAATGTTTTCGATGGTGTACTCACCTTCACCCGCTGAGTGCCATTGTACCGCTTCATCAGCGGCTAGACCCGCAGCGCGAGTGCGCACGGTAACGGCGTCAGCAACGATAAATGCCGAGTAGAAACCAACACCAAACTGACCAATAAGCTGAGAGTCTTTGCTCTGCTCTTCAGATAGCTTTGAGAAAAACTCGGCTGTTCCAGATTTTGCGATTGTTCCTAAGTGCTCAATCACATCATCACGGCTCATACCGATACCGTTATCAGAAATGGTTAAGGTATTTGCGCTTTCATCAAACGACAGTTTCACGCAAAGGTCTGCATTACCTTCGTATAGATCTGGGTTAGATAACGCCTGAAAGCGCAGTTTGTCTGATGCATCTGATGCGTTAGAGATCAGCTCGCGCAAAAAGATCTCTTTATTTGAATAAAGAGAATGGATCATTAAATGCAGTAGTTGTTTTACTTCTGATTGAAAACCACGAGTTTCTTTATTTTGAGATACGGTTTCGCTCATGTGTGCTCCATAACATCTAAACTAATTGGCTTTTTCATAGGGACAAGTTTGTGACTTTCCCCTTGAAATCACCTTACCGAGA
>NZ_WXWS01000113.1:0-2925 GCF_009904715.1 Vibrio sp. V42_P2S4T144
ACAAGACCGGCTTTCTCTGCATCAGAAGTTTGACGAGCATTAGCAAGCTGCTCTTTGACTTCGGCTAGCTCTTTCTCAATGCGAGGAAGGCGAATTGCCATACTCTCTTGGTTTGTCACAAACTTGCTTTGTACCCAACCAGTGCGACCACGGTCATCACGAACTTGCGTGTAGCCAGTATCTCGGTTGGTTTTAATCAGTTGTACTTTAGAACCGGCGTTAACACTACCAATAATACGGTAGGTGTTATTTGGACCTGAGTGCATAAAAGTGAAGAGGTCATCAGAAATATAACGGTCTGCTGCTAGGGCCGCTGGCGCTGCTAGCAAAGTAAACAAAACCGTGATGATTAGTTTTTTCACAGTAAATCCCTTAACGATTTTTCTTGGAGACAGCGTTGGCACCGAATGATTGGAGCCGGAAATAGACGAATAGTATGCAGTTTCAAACCTCGGTGCAACAAAGAAGGGAGGCAAAGCCTCCCTTTCTGTGCGTTTGAGTCAATAATGACAAAGCGCTTACATTCTATTGACGAGTGTCTTAAGCGAACATCGCTTGAAGTCCGTAGAAGAATACTACGGCCAATAACGCCCCCGCTGGTAGTGTAACGATCCATGATGCCACGATGTTACGAACTACGCCTAGGTTCAGTGCTGCGATACCACGAGCAAAGCCAACACCGAGAACCGCACCAACCAATGTTTGAGTGGTTGAAATTGGCAGGCCTGTACCAGACGCTAGAACTACCGTACATGCTGTTGCTAGCTGTGCTGCAAAACCGCGGCTAGGCGTTAGCTCAGTGATGCCTGTACCAACGGTTGCCATTACTTTGTGACCCAGTGTTGCAAGACCGACCACGATACCAATACCACCAAGAGGTAGAATCCACCAAGCGATGGTGCTTTTCGTGCTGATTTCGCCCATGTGTTCAACAGTCGATACGACAGCAGACAGTGGACCAATGGCGTTTGCAACGTCGTTTGAACCGTGTGCAAATGCCATCGCACAAGCGGTGATAACCATCAGAACGCTGAAGATACCTTCCACGCCAGAAAAGCTGCGGTCTTCTTCGCGATTAGCGAATTTTTTCTGGATGTATACGTAGCCGCCAATCATCACAAGTGCTGAAACTGCTGCTGCCCACATCCAAGCTTCACCATTGGTCAGGTGAAGACCAACGTGTTTTAGACCTTTTTTGATGGTTACAAGAGCAATCACCATTGTTGTGATGAACATGTAAACAGGTACAAAACGTTTCGCGTTAAACAGAGGGTTCTCTGTATCAAAAATCAGGCGCTGTGCGCTGACAAAGATAACGTAAGCAAAGAAACCTGAAATCACTGGCGTAATAATCCAGCTACCAACAATGCCTTGAACGCTGCCCCAGTCAACCGCTTCAGTACCTACTGATACGCATGCAAAACCAATGATTGCACCGATGATTGAGTGAGTCGTTGATACTGGCCAGCCCATGTAAGAAGCAAGAAGCAGCCATGTACCTGCTGCTAAAAGCGCAGACATCATGCCGTAGACAAGAACATCTGGTTGACTAGCAAATAAAGAAGTTTCGATTACACCTTTACGGATAGTGTCGGTTACTTCACCGCCTGCAAGGTAAGCACCTGCAAATTCGAAGATCATCGCAATGATGATAGCTTGTTTTACAGTTAGCGCTTTTGAACCTACAGATGTACCCATCGCATTAGCAACGTCGTTCGCGCCAATACCAATCGCCATCATGAAACCAAAAATCGCTGCAACAATAATCAGGACAGTGCCGTAGTTCGCAAGGATATCCATCGTAATACCTAGTTGTTTTATAACAAGCGGAACAAAATTTTACGCGCGCCAAACCATAAGACGATGAAAATAGTCATCGTCCCTATGACACGTGTTAATTATGCTCTTCGTTATGTCGTTAACTTTATGTTTTAAGATCGAGATAGCATGACTTCCAAACGAGCACCTACGCGCTGCGCTTGGTCGGCAATACCACCTACCCATTCAAGAATCTTGTACAGGAACATGACATCGATAGGGTTCATGTCAGCTTCAATCACCATCAACTGTTGGCGAAGTTCAATCTGCATGGCATCGGTATCATCTTCGATAACGTCTAATTGATGAATCATTTCAGCGACGAGCGTAACTTCACGGCCTTTGAAGCCGGTTTCTAGCAATTCATCAAGTTCATTGATTACCTTTTGCGCCTGATCGGCAGCATCAAGACAACGTTGAACGTAAGCGAGGAAGTTTGGTTGGAGAGCCTCAGGGATGACAAGTTGACGACCATATACACGGCCAGCAATGTCTTTTGCCAGGTTTGCAAGTTTGTCCTGTTGAGTCAAAAGCTCAAGCATGTCAGTACGGTCGACTGGCATGAACAAACCGCGAGGCAGTTTTAGACGGATTTCACGTTTCAGCACATCCGCTTCTTTCTCTAGGTGAGAAATTTGTGCACGGATTTCTGCTGCTTTTTCCCAATCACCCTTTGAAGATACTTCAAAGAATTTCACCAAGTGTGAACAACATTCGTTGACACACACAACGTGGCGTTGCAAAGGCTTAATTGGGGACTTTGCAAATAACCCCATAATTGTATTTACTGGCATGGTCATTCAACCTAATAACTATAACCTTAAAAAAACATACACCATTTCTGAGTGCTTGGCGAAATGTTGAACGATGGCTATAAAGGCGCGCATGGTAACGCATTAAATCGCTCATTAAAACTGTTTTAGATCATCATTCCGGCGATATTTCTCTCTTGCCGTGTGAGAAATTACGCAATATCCTGTTTCTATCTGCTTTGAAAGGTATAGCTATGGAAACCGAAATAGAACTGAAGTTTTTTGTTTCTCCTGAATTTTCAGAAACTTTAAAAGAAAAAATTTCTGAGACAAAAGTACTTCAGCATAGTTGTCG
>NZ_WXWS01000550.1:0-2924 GCF_009904715.1 Vibrio sp. V42_P2S4T144
CTACCCATGACCGCACTCGCTGTGACATTGAAGAATTGGTTCTTCACTCGCAACAGCATGATTTTGAACGCGAATATCCTATTGTTCATTATCTTGTTTAATACCTTACCCTTTGAACCACAAGTAGTAACCGGCCTGAGCATCTTAGTTTTTGTTGCTATTCTGTGGCTAACCGAAGCGATTCACGTCAGCATTACCGCGCTGCTCATACCACTACTTGCGGTATTTTTGGGTGTGTTCAACACTCAAACCGCACTGAATAACTTTTCCAACTCCATCATTTTTCTATTTTTGGGTGGTTTTGCACTAGCTGCGGCTCTACATAAACAAAAGTTAGATCAAGCTATTGCAGATAAAGTACTATTGCTGGCAAGAGGAAAAATGTCTGTCGCTGTATTCATGCTATTTGGTGTGAGTGCTGGCCTGTCAATGTGGATTTCAAACACCGCCACCGCCGCGATGATGTTACCGCTTGTGCTGGGTGTGATGACAAAGCTAGACGCCAAGAAAAACCACAACACCTTTTTGTTTGTTCTACTCGGTATCGCTTACAGTGCTTCAATTGGTGGTATTGCAACACTGGTTGGTAGCCCACCAAACGCAATTGCAGCAGCTGAAGTTGGCCTTAGCTTCACTGAATGGATGAAGTTTGGTGTACCTATTTCCCTAGTATTAATGCCAATCGCTATCCTCGTATTGTACACGATGACTAAGCCTGACCTTAGCCACAAGTTTGACCTTGACCATCAACCAGTCGAATGGACAAACGGCAAAATGATTACGTTGGCGATTTTCTTACTGACCGTAACTTTGTGGATATTCAGTAAGCCTATTAACGCTATGCTGGGTGGCTTCGCGAAGTTCGATACTCTTGTAGCCATTGGCGCCATCCTTCTACTTGGTGCTTCTCGCGCCGTCGAGTGGAAAGATATTGAGAAAACAACCGACTGGGGTGTGTTAATCCTATTTGGTGGTGGTATCTGTCTGAGTAACGTCCTAAAAGCAACCGGAACAAGCGTATTTTTGGCTCATAGCTTGTCAGGCTTCCTTGAGCAAGCCGGTATTCTCTTAACGATTCTTGCAGTGGTTGCTTTTGTTGTCTTCTTAACTGAGTTTGCGAGTAACACCGCCAGTGCTGCGCTACTTGTCCCTGTATTTGCGACCATTGCAGAAGCCTTGGGTATGTCTCCGGTTATTCTCTCTGCACTGATTGCCGTCGCTGCATCTTGTGCATTTATGTTACCTGTTGCAACACCTCCAAACGCGATTGTGTTCGGTACGGGTCATATCAAGCAAAAAGAAATGATGCGAATTGGTTTCGTATTAAACATTGCCTGTATTGCTGCACTAACGCTTTTCGCTTGGTTGTTCTGGTAAAAATAGCAAGTTCGATTAGCACTACACTGCTGCTCACGGTAATCGTATCGATAACCCAAACTTCCCCCCTAAGTGGTGTTCAGCAGTTTCCCTCTTGGTGGCCAGTTGGCCACCTTTTTTCTTTCCTTTTAGTGAACGGCTATCAGGCTTGCTTCTTTTCGCAAGCAAGTAAACCATAATGAGCTTCCACTCGGTTGCGACCATTGCGCTTCGCCTGATACAGCACTTCGTCAGCTCTCGCCATGGTTTCTGAGACGCGTTCATTCTGCATTTGGGCAACGCCAATACTGCAAGTTAATGATTCACCGTGCACCCACAAATGATCCTCCACATTTTTGCGAATCATTTCTGCCTTCTCTAACGCTTGTTCAATATTGGTATCAGGGCAAAATACGACAAACTCTTCGCCGCCCCAACGAACGAGTCGATCGTCTGAGTAAATAGAAGTCGCTACCACCATGACAAATTCGCGCAATATGTCATCCCCCATTTGGTGCCCAAATTTGTCGTTCACCTTTTTAAACTTATCCAAGTCCAAATAGAGAATACTGAAGGTGTTATGCCCCCAGCGAACCTGACGAGATTGTTGTTCCAGCCAGTGTTGCACAGCATATCGGTTCATCGCGCCCGTCAAAGCATCTCGATGCGCTAGCTCTGCAAACTCATAGTTTTGAGCTCGCAAAGTATCATTCACCTTTTCCAAATGACGGTGACGCTTTTGCGCTTTTTCATAAGCCACTCTATTTTTTCGTAACTCATGCAGTGAAAACGCCAGTCCAAGCGCCATCCAAGAGAATAATAATGCATACAACAATGTTTCTTGCGCAAGGTAAGCGCCTTCAAACTCAATTTTATCAATTACAATTCTATGTTTACCAAGTGCCGCACCAGACCCAGTTGCAATATCAATACGTGTGATGTTTGAAAATTCAGGTGCAGAGTGTTCAATCGCGACTCCGTTATCTACTAACCACCAGGTCATCACCTGAAGATTTTTAATCGGAATTTCGACAATATCGCTCGAACCCGATGGAGAAAACTGCATACCATTATATTTAATGGTGTACTCGTCGTCCGGCTTGGAATACTCAGAATTATAATTGCGAAGATACAAACGTAGGTCGTGGCTAGGGTTAGCCCCTATTCCTGCCTCTTCATATCGCACCTTCAATCGAATCGTATGGTAGTTGGAAAGGTCAATACCCTGTGTTGGCGTTGCTGAATCGGTATAAACCGAGATTCCGCAATAAGGCCAAGCATACGAGCTCTGCTTTAGTTCACAGCTAAGAACTAGGCTTTGCCGATCGTATGTGATATCTGCCTCACTCACACCTCCTTCACTGGCATCTTTAGTTGCATAGATATTGAAATGCTCAGGTGTAATGGTCAGCTTTCGCGTATCGCCAAGCACACTATAAAGGGCAACCAAACTGATAGTGCAAATAGAAAGAGCAAAGATAAAGTTATGGATCCACTTCATGGGCAAGTGACCTGCTGAGATTATACAATACGTGGGGTTCAATAATTTCAAAAAATGAAATCAAGGT
>NZ_WXWS01000230.1:0-2914 GCF_009904715.1 Vibrio sp. V42_P2S4T144
CCGCACGGCGCTGCTACACCCTGAACGATGTGAAGAGCTCCAGCAAAGCTTAATGTTTGAACGAGATATTGAAGAAATGCTCATTGTGAAAGAGGGAGTCATTACTTGTTCTTCGAAATTGGGAAGTATCTCTAAACCGTTAGCTGAGCACATCACCTTTCCTAAGGGACAAACGTTAGCGCTTGGTAGTGTTGATAGCTTGTACGATCAGTTCTTGCTTGTGGTAACGGAGGGAGAGCGGGGTTATCAAGCCGTAACGATTATCGATCATGACTACTTTAATGCGACAATAGGGTTTAACAACGATTTACGCCTAAAACGCTCTGCGCTGTTTATCCATGATCAAGTTTCACCTGAAGGAGCATTAAGAGCGGGAAGTAATCCTATCGGTATCAAATCGTCGCAAATGTTTGAGTATGAAGCTTTGAGCGAAGCCAGCGATCTTTTCGTCAAACAGAGAACACTTTCCTATTTTTTGTACTCAATTCCAATTATTTTCGTTATCTACCTTTGCTTGTATGCGTTGAATAAGTTTATTGATCCCCATCGCAATTTGATACTGGATCTTAAAAGAGCGATAAAAAGAGGAGAGTTGACCCTGTATTACCAACCGCAAGTTAACGTTGATACCGGCCAGTTATTCGGGTTTGAAGCGCTTGTGCGATGGGAGCATCAAAGTAAGGGGTTCATTTCTCCGGATGAGTTTGTCCCTGCGGCAGAGCAAGGTGGATTGGTTTTTTTACTTACTGATTTCGTTCTGGATAAAGCGGCAGAGGACTTCAGTAAATTAGGCTTTGATCAGCCTGTCCACCTTGGTATTAACGTGCCGCCTGGTTATTTAGTCGGACCAAACGCGATCAGAAAAATTCAATTGCTCGACAGACAGTTGAGCCGAAACAAAGTCTCATTAGGGGTAGAGATAACGGAGCGTCAGCTCATTGATTCAGAGGCGAGAAAATGCATTGCAGCGCTGCGAGTGCATGGTATTGATGTGCTGATCGATGATTTTGGAACTGGCCAAACCTCGTTAGCATTTCTACAGCACATGCGCATAGATTACTTAAAAATCGATAAGTGCTTTGTCGAAACCATTGGTATTCCTAGCCTTAGTGCTTCTGTCTTAAAAGCGATGGTTCATTTCGCGGAAGAATTACAAGTACAATTGATCGCTGAAGGCGTGGAAACCATAGCGCAAGCTGAACACTTAAAGCAGATGGGAGTGAGGTATCATCAGGGATACCTGTACTCCAAACCATTACCTTATGAGCAGCTTGCGCAGCGAAGTCATTATGATTGGTAGACGTTAGCTCTATAACACTGAGCATTTTCATCAAACACAAACTCTAACTCATTTTTGATGCTATCTAAGCGATCTTCTTGGTAGTGAGACACATACAATAGTTGGCTTAAATTCTCTCTAGCGATGAGTTCAAGTGTGTTCTTAACTAACCGTCTACCCAAAAAATCTAACCCTTGATACGGCTCGTCCAAAATCAATAATGTGGGTTGTTTCACGATGGCTCTTGCAATCAGTAACAGTCGCTGCTGGCCGTACTCTAATTGCTTAAATGAGGTTTTTTTGTACTGGCTCATATGTAAGATATCGAGCCACTCGTTTGCAATATCCATTTCTTTGCGAGTTGGCTGGTTATACAACCCAATCGAATCGTAAAATCCTGACAAAATGACTTCTAATGCGCTGCAATTGACTCGATATTGGAGGTGTAGCGCTGAAGACACCATACCGATATGCTGCTTAATTTCCCAGATTGTCTCGCCAGTACCACGCTTTGTACCAAAAATATCAATGTCATTGCTGTAGCATTGCGGATGATCGCCAAAGATCAATCCAAGTAAGGTACTCTTTCCACAACCATTTGGGCCTTTGACCTGCCAATGTTGGCCCTTGTCTATGCGCCAGTTCAAGTCAGTAAAAATCTTCTTATCGGTGTATTCAACAGTCCCATTCTTTAGTTCAAATATTGGGTTGTTGAATGGTGTCGAGTGCTGATGCTGACGTATCAAGCTCATCATTTCTTCACTCTGTTGCTTTGACTGAGATTTAATTTGTCCAATGATTGGATGATTATCCCAACTGGACTTATCCATTGTACTATCAAGCTTTCCTGCACTGAAAAGCGCGATGCTATTGATCCACTCAGGCATGTCAGATTCGCGAGAGAAGGTTATGAGTAGTTGCACATTTTGAGAAAGCGAGTGTAAATAGCGAGCGAGAGCAGCTCGGTGCGCAATATCTAAGCCAGTAAATGGATTATCGAGTAATACTAAGTCAGGTTGTGTGGCTAAAGCTCGGGCGAGCATTACTCTTCTGGTTTCTCCGGTAGAGAGAACACGGAAGCCACTATCTCTAAGATGACTTAGGTCGAGATCATTAACTAGCTGTTCAGTTAAGTTAGTGTCTTGGCTCTGTTCGAGGATTAATGAATAAACAGTGCTTCCTTGGTCGATACGATCAAGAAAATCCGTATCATCCTTTTCTAATTCTCTTTCCAGTAATCGTTGTTGCTCTGATAACGACACTTGCGCAACGGACAGCCCATTTAGCTCAATTTCCCCACTATTTGGTGACATTTCATCACAAATAAGGTCTCCAAGCAGAGAGCCAATATCTCCATCCGCGCTGAATATCCCCCAAGACTGCTGAGTGTTAATTTTCCAATCGTCAATAAACAAGTGTGTCGTGTTTCTCTTAGCTGCAAGCTGACGAAAGTGAATAGTCATTGTGTTTGTCTTCCTTGTTTTCGTTTTAGTGGATTACTTATAACAATTTACGAACTCAGTACGGAAGCGCTTTTGTGTATTAATTTTGAACAGTGCTCAGTCTTGTGCATATTAACGAAGCCTTGTATTAGAGGATAAAAATGCGACTAGAGTCATTAAGTAACAAGTAAGC
>NZ_WXWS01000275.1:0-2895 GCF_009904715.1 Vibrio sp. V42_P2S4T144
GCATTACGTTCAGCGTTGCGGGCGGCCATACGCTGATCTTTCAACCGATAGTAAGCAGACTGTGGTGATACATCCTCTCTAGGATCAACACCTGTAGGATTTTCTTGAGATATAGGAGCCAACGCTTGTTCATACCAATCAAACATTTCATTACTCATAAGCTCTCCCTCTTAGAAAGATAGGTATTGTCGCGTCTTCTCTAGTTACTGTTTCGCACTCCGTTTGCGCTTGGCGAACTTTGATCAAAGCACAAGTTACGTTATCACTTGCGCCCCGAACCAAAGCCGAATGCATGAGCGCTAATCCAGCTTGGTTGACTGAGTCTGCATACAATGTCCGATGAATTTCATCACTCGTAAGTTCCTTAGAGAGTCCATCGCTACAGAGTAGAAACTGATCGCCATCAGCCAACTGCCCTGAAACTTGATCAATAGTGACACTTTCGTCGACCCCAACAGCTCTGGTAATAACATTTGCAAGAGGGTGAGATTCGGCATCTTCAAATGCCAATAAGCCCTGATCCACTAAGTCCATGACTTGACTATGATCACGTGTTTTTTGGACAAAATTACCACTTCTAAGCTGGTAAATTCGGCTATCCCCCACCCAAAGACAGTGGTAATACCCATCCTGAATAAACAACAAAACAAGTGTTGTTCCCATCGTTTTACCGTCTAAGTGATTTTGTGCGTATTGGTAAATTTCTAAGTTCGCTTCTTGAACCACTCTTCGGATATCATCGATATTAGTATTGGAGACATCCTGCATGTGGCGCGCGACTCTATCCACTAGCATCTGGCTTGCTATATCGCCAGCACTGTGTCCACCCATTCCATCGGCAACCACCCAAATATGCTGCTCTGTCATATCCAACAGAGCATCCTCGTTATAAGGGCGTACTTTTCCTGCGTGCGATTTAGCAAAGGTAAAATAGTTCCAATTCATTCTTCTATCCTACCAATTCCACTTTTTCCAGCCGCCATCAAGCATGGCTGAAAACTGACCAATTGAAGGGAATCCACTAGTAATGAACATGCATGGTTCAACCTTCGTTGAACCTTCAGTCCACCAAAAACATGGTTTACTCAATTTCTCTTTAATGAGGAAATTCAAAAGCGTGTTTTGATCAGTATTGCCGTGATCATGAAAAACTGTAGATATTTGGCTTTGATAAAGAAACTCCAGAGGCCTCACTTCACTTGTCACATTCGCAACGAGGTCATTTTTTTCTTGAGTACTTTTATGCCAAACATCAAAGACAAAGTCGTCCTCAAGTACTGAAAGAGCAAGAGCGGCACTGTCCTCGGTCCAAGCTCTGTCACCCCAATATTGCGCAGCTTCACCTTTTACGGCACGAGCTATAGTAAAGAAAAAGTATCTACCGCATGCATCAACACTAGGAATCATGCTACCAATGTAGGTTGAGTCTTCTAAATAGCTAATATCCAAAGCAAAGTGCCACACAGGAGCCGTTAAAAAGTGCTCATTCCAGCTTTCGCCCAGTTGTTCCCTGCTGACTGCAATAACCGCCTGTTGCCAATCATGCCAACGCTCCGAGAAATCTTGTGATAAACCATCTTTCACAAAGTCCCCTTTTGCAGGCATTTTACCGATATAGCCCCAGCCTGATGTTATAAGGTTCGTGGACATCTGAACCTCTCCATTTCATTTGACCAAAACGGATTAATGGCACTAGAAGGAATAAGCTCTAGCTGCACCTTATTTCCCTTTAAATCAATCATAACTATATTGTCTTTACGCGATTCTGGCCTTGCTTTAAGTGATTGATCCAAAAGCTTGAATATGCCCCACTCACCTTCATAGGTATGCGCAATTTCGCGTTTAGATTCAGGTGGTGTGAACACAATTCGAGTCTGATCTTGACCGGCAGGCCAACTCAACGATTTAGCTCTTGCTGGTCCATGCTTATAAACCAAATCTTGTCCACCCAACTCTAAGACAAATCGAGTAATGTGCTGGTCTAGATAAACAGGCTTCATCCCAAACTCTACGCGTAATGAATTATCAGATTCAAAGAAAGACTGCCTGATACGTTGCGCTCTTTGAAAGACCATTAGTGTTTCTGGACGAACTCCAATTTCCTTTTCTAATCGCCAACGACTTTTCGAAGTATCCACAAACGGTTCGAGGTATTCTTGGAAGAATGCGTCAAGCGTACCTCCATAACCAAAGAATCGCTTAAAGTCTTTCAATCTGACTTCTCTGCTCGCATTGGGCTCGAATGGATATCTGCCAGCAATAGTCCGCTGATAAGGACGCACCACTTGTGTTACCCAAAGTTGATTTAGATGATCCTTCGAACCGCTCTCCGCAAACTTGACCGACTCTTGAGAAAGCTCACCTAGCCATTGATTAAATGGTCTCGGCAAAAGTTCTTTAGCACGAGCAAAGGAAGCTGCGACATCTTGTGTAACGGTTCCATCTAAAATACTTTTGTAGGCAATTTTCTGATTGTTACCAGAGCTTGATAAGTCACTTAAATACGAACGCAAGTTAACCATTGCTTGTTGAATATCATCAAAGTCTTGCTCACCAAGGCGTAAGATCTCTGAAAAATGCGATTCGACTTCTTTACCTGGTAGAGCAACATTGAAACCGTTTTCTTCAGGTAAATACATGTCTAGTCTATCTGCCGTATTTGAAAACTTAACTTTGGCAACTTTACCAGCAACTTCAGAAGCGGCTTTTTGATTTTCTGACAATGATACTTTTGATAGAGCAACCTCTTTTTGGATTGCTCTCAACAAAGATTCGATTGGTCTTTCAACTCCAGATAAAACCCTCGCTTGCTCTGTCGCAAGTTCTAGGCTCGGAGCCTGCTTCAATTGAATATCTTCGATCAACGTTTTCCATTCATTAACATAATCTTGATAG